>NZ_PGUB01000047.1:0-38653 GCF_002924285.1 Aquimarina sp. I32.4
AGGTTATAGAGTATCTAGAAACAGGATCTCTCGATTAATGAAATCTAACGGGTTAAGAAGTAAATTAAAAAAGAAATATAAGATAACTACAGATTCAAATCATTCTTTTCCGATATTCAAAAATCATTTAGATAGGGATTTTAACCCCAAAAGATTAAACCAGGTTTGGGTTTCTGATATTACTTACATTAAAACCAATAAAGGATGGTTATATTTAACAACATTAATTGATCTATATGACCGTCAGGTCATAGGTTGGTCATTGAGTACTTCTTTGTTTACTGATCAAACAATAGTACCAGCTTGGAAAATGGCAACTTCCAAAAGAGCAATAGAATTACCTTTACTTTTTCACTCCGATAGAGGAGTTCAATATGCTAGTAAAGAATTTAAAAAAGTTGTTACTGCTAATAAGTTAATTACCCAATCTATGAGTAGAAAAGCAAATTGTTGGGATAATGCAGTAGCTGAATCTTTCTTTAAAACACTGAAGACAGAACTTGTTTACCATCATAATTTTAAAACAATACAAGAGGCTAAAACAGCGGTGTTTGACTATATAGAGGTGTGGTATAATAGAAAAAGATTACATTCTTCTTTGGGATATAAAACCCCTATAGAAGTTGAATTAGAATTTTATAAACTTAAAAATACAGCATAGGTCTTAGAAAAATTGTCCGAATTTCTCTTGCAAGTCCAATTGTGTATCTGATGTGCCTGCGCAATTTGATGTATTGGTAACGCCTTTATCTTTTTTTATGGATAATGAATCCTTTATAGGTAAAAGGGATGTATGTGTTTTTCAAGTTGGAACACCACAAAATGCGGTTGAACTGGGTAAGGATTTAGAAAAAATTGATGGGCAAATATATATATATGATTGGACTCCTGATAATCTAGATAAGGATGGGGATGGTAAAGAGGATGCTATTTTTGTAGTGACAGAGTTAACAGAAGAACAAATTTATACAGTGACAATAACAAGAGTAGGAGAATCTGCAACCCCTACATGTACTAACGCTATTAATCCAGAAACAGGTGAAAGGTATGAAATAACCTTAGTTCCTACAGCGGCTCCGAATAGAGTGAATTATGAGGGGCAGGAAGAAGTTTTTTTTAATAGGTATGCTATATCAGCAATTCCTGAATTTTCTATAGGGGATATTTCTGACTTTGAGTATCAATTAAATGATGGAGGGTATCAAGATTCTCCAGTTTTTACAAATTTGGGTTCAGGAGATTATATGATAACGATTCGTAATAAATTTGGGTGTACACCAGAGGTTCGTTCTGAATTGATAGAATTAGGGGTATCCTAAATATTTTACACCAAATGGTAATGGTTTTCATGATGGGTGGAGTCTTGTGAATATTGAATATCAATCCACAACTCAAATCTATATATTTGATAGGTATGGTAAGTTTCTTAAACAATTGCGAGTAGGAGGTTTGGTATGGGATGGCACTTATAATGGAAGAAATATGCCTTCGTCAGAGTACTGGTTTAAGGTTGAGTTTGATGATACTACTGGTTTAGATACAAAAAGAAGGGGGTTTTCAGGGAGTTTTTCTTTGATACGATAATGAAAAAAATAAGCATGGAAATAACACTATTATTTCCATGCTTATTTTTTTAAGATATCAGTACCTTAAAAATTCATTCCTAATGTAAATGTTAAGTTTTCTGTGTAGTTATCTACAGAGGTAAAATTGCTAAAACCAGAATTAGGATAAAAACTTTCTGTATATTCTTGTTCTGAGTAATCATAGGCAATATCAAACTTGAATTTTCCGAAATCAAAACCTGTTCCTAGCGAAAACCCTGTTTTGTCTCCCATAACCAGTTCGTTTTTATATGGGCTCTCCTCAAAAACATATCCCCCTCTTACACTCCAGTTACCATGTCTCCATTCTGTGCCAATTCTAACAGTAGAAGTGCCTTGTAGATTACGATCTATTTCTCTGTTGGTATTGGTAAAGCTAATTCCTTCATCAGAACTTAATTTTGTGGTTGAGTAATCTTTATACGCATAATCCAAACTTATTAACCCTTGTTTGCCAAATAAAAAAGCGATACTTCCTGTTGCTTTTGCAGGAGTTCGTAATCGATATTCTGGGAAAATATTTATTACATCGGGATCTGTAAAATATGTTTCGTTTCTATCACGACTATAAGTTTCTAATTGTTGTATGGTTTCTTCTTCGATATAATATACTGTAGGAGATTCAAGAGAAGCGCCAAGACGAATCATATTGGATATTTTGGCGATACCTCCAATTTGTGCAGAAAGACCAGCTCCTGTAGTAGATAGCTTATTAGTAAATATTACTTCATTAATAATGCTTCCTGTATTATTGTTTGATTCATAAAATTCAGTAACTCTATCATAGTTAATAAAATGAGTGTTAAGATTAACTCCTATATAAAAACCCTTATTAATTTGCATTCCTCCGTTTATGGTAAACTTTCCATTTAGTCCTGTGCTTTCTGTAAAATATTCTTGATCAAAATTACCAGGTGCTATATTAGAAATATAAGAGGTGTTGTTTGGGATAGAATCTCTTTCCTCTATAATAAAAGCTTCGCGACCAAGAAAAGCTTGTTGCGCAGCATAACCTTCTTGTTCTCCGAGATAGTTGTAATGACCGCTGATACTTTCTCCAGCTCTTCTTGAAATCAGGTTTAAAGGAAGCCCTTGTGCTTCTGTACGAAAGAAGCTTTCTATAGAGGTGTTGCTTTGCCCATTTGTAAATAATTTATTGGCATTATCTGTAGTTTGGTCATAGGTTAAACCTAAAGATATTTTATTAATCCCTGAAGAATCATCATCCTGATAATTGTTATATACAAAAATAGCTCCTATTTGGTTAAAATTTAAATTACTTGAGTTGCGATTATTAAGTGTTCCAAGGTAATTAGCATCATTATTAATATTTCTGGAAGAAATTGTTATAGAACCAAAAGAGTTTAAAAAAACTGCAGAACCAGCAGGGTTTATTTGTAGCGCAGATATGTCTCCTCCAAGAGCTCCAAAAGCGCCACTCATACCTCTATATCTTGCAGATCCTAGAATGTTTTGTTGAGAATACCTCAATGCGTCATTAATATCCTGAGCATTCAAAAAAGACATAGATAGTATACCTATGAATAAGAATAGCTTTTTCATTTATTTTTAAATTTTTAATTAGAGAATTTCTCAATAATTAGGTAAGATATTCAAGAATTTTATTGTCTATGCGTTTAACTACGAAAAGTGTTTAAAGAAAATTTTAGTTTCTTCCACGACTTCTACCGCCTCCACGGCTTCCGCTACTTCTAGATCTACTGCTGCCACTAGATCTAGAAGCACCACTACTACGAGATGAACTACCTCTTGAGTATCCTGAGCTTCGACTTCTAGAAGAACTTCTTGATGAAGGAGAGTAACTTCTGCTTCTTGTAGAAGAGCTACTTCTAGAACGTGTTGTAGGACTTGAATATCTAGAGCTACTTCTGCTAGGAGAAGAAGAGCGAGAACGAGAATATGTATTGTTATTTGATGAACGATTGGAGTAACTGGATGATGATCGAGTTCGTCGTGATGCATTTACTCTTCTACTGTTGGTATATTCTTGTCTACTTCTGCTATAAGCAGATGATTTTCTTGATCTTGTATTGTAATTTGAGTTATATGCTCTACGGCTTCTGGTAGAGTATGCATATGAGTTTCTTGCTCTTCTGTTATAAGCAAAATATCTATTTCTTCCGCGATATGGATACCTATTATAGTAACCATAATTACCAGCGTAATAGGGTCTGAAAAAAGGTGGACAATAAAACCCTCCATACCAATACGGATTATTCCATCCTATTCCCCAGTTTGATCCATAGTAACCACCCCATCTGGAGCCATACCAATTATATCCCATTCCCCAATAGGGTTGACCATACCATCCTCCTGCAAATCCTGTGTTAATGACATTGATGCTTACTTCATCATGGTTACTGCCCCATGCAGGTTGCCCTGTTTCATAACCTAAGGCTGTAGCGGTGGTATCTGCTTCATCATACTCATCATACTCATCACTAGAATATGAGTCAATGTCGGTAAAAACGGCATCATCTTCAATGGCATTATCTATCTGCGAAGATTTTTCTGAAAAATAATTCGCATAATAACTCGTTTCTTGGTTTGTAGTTGTAGTTCTGGGTTGAGATTCAGTGTTTTTTTGGCTTCTTGCTTCGTCATAAATACCATCTCTATAAGATGTATATTCATAAGAACCACAGGATGTCAACATAAGTGTAGAGGTAAGTAGTAAAAAACCTACAGCTCCTTTTTTCTGAAAATAATTTTTAAATCGCATATCTTCCTATTTTATTGTCGAACAATACAAATTTAGTTAGTTTTGTGCTAACTAAATTATATTTAACAAAGTCACAACATTTGTGCCAAATAGCAGTTTATGAGTAAGAATTTAACAAAGCGTAGTGAAGATTATTCAAAATGGTATAATGAATTGGTCGTAAAGGCTGATCTGGCTGAGAATTCAGCAGTAAGAGGGTGTATGGTAATTAAGCCCTATGGGTATGCTATTTGGGAAAAAATGCAGGCTGAATTGGATAAAAAATTTAAAGAAACGGGGCATCAAAATGCATATTTCCCATTATTTGTACCTAAAAGTTTGTTTGAAGCAGAGGAAAAAAATGCAGAAGGTTTTGCAAAAGAATGTGCTGTAGTGACTCATTATAGACTTAAAACTGATCCTGAAGATGCCTCTAAATTAGTAGTGGACCCAAATGCAAAACTAGAGGAAGAATTGATTGTAAGACCAACTTCTGAAGCTATTATCTGGAATACTTATAAAGGATGGGTGCAATCTTATAGAGATCTTCCTATTTTGGTAAATCAATGGGCAAATGTAGTGCGTTGGGAAATGCGTACCAGATTATTTCTTCGTACTGCAGAGTTTTTATGGCAAGAGGGACATACAGCACATGCAACAAAACAAGAGGCTATTGAAGAAACCGAGCAAATGAATAATATATACGCAAATTTTGTAGAAAACTTTATGGCAATTCCAGTTATTAAAGGGAGAAAAACTGAAAGTGAGCGTTTTGCTGGTGCAGAAGATACGTATTGTATTGAAGCATTAATGCAGGACGGAAAAGCTTTGCAAGCAGGTACTTCGCATTTCTTGGGACAGAATTTTGCAAAAGCTTTTGATGTTAAGTTTACTACTAATGAAGGTAAGCAAGATTATGTGTGGGCGACCTCTTGGGGGGTTTCTACACGTTTAATGGGAGCTTTGATAATGACTCATAGTGATGACAATGGATTGGTGTTGCCTCCAAACTTGGCTCCAATACAGGTAGTAATTGTGCCAATTTATAAAGGAGAAGAACAATTGAACCAGATTTCTGAAGTAGCCAATATCTTAGTTACTGATTTAAGGACTAAAGGTGTTTCTGTAAAGTTTGATAATAGAGATACTCATAGGCCTGGAGCCAAATTTGCTCAATATGAATTACAGGGGGTGCCTTTGAGGATAGCTATAGGGCCTAAGGACTTAGAGAAAGGAACGGTAGAATTAGCTCGTCGTGATACGCTAACAAAGCAGTTTGTTTCTAGAGATGAAGTGGTAGGAACTATAGAATCATTATTGGTAGAGATTCAAGATAGCTTGCATCAAAAAGCAACGCAGTTTAGGGATGAACATATAACAAAAGTGGATTCCTTTGATGAGTTTAAAGATGTTTTAGAGAAAAAAGGAGGGTTTATTTCTGCACATTGGGATGGAACCTCTGAGACTGAAGAGAAGATAAAAGAATTGACTAAAGCGACGATACGATGCATTCCTTTTGATGCAGAGGAAGAAAATGGAAAATGTATTTTTAGTGGTAACTCATCTAAAATCAGAGTGTTATTTGCAAAGGCATATTAAGGGTGAAGAAAAAAGTGAAATAACACTTGCGCCATTCAAAAATAGTTGTATTTTTGCATCCGCAATTAGGCAACATGGCCCGTTCGTCTATCGGCTAGGACGCCAGGTTTTCATCCTGGTAAGAGGGGTTCGATTCCCCTACGGGCTACAAATATTGAAATTAATTGTGAGTTTAAAGTGAAAGTTTTAAATTTGCAATCCTTGAAAAAGGAAAATGGCCCGTTCGTCTATCGGCTAGGACGCCAGGTTTTCATCCTGGTAAGAGGGGTTCGATTCCCCTACGGGCTACGAATTTTATAGTAAAAAATTTAATAGAAGAGAGATGGCAAATCATAAGTCAGCATTAAAGAGAATCAGAAGTAGTGAGACAAAGCGTCTTAGAAACAGATATCAACATAAAACAACGCGTAATGCTATTAAGAAATTGCGTGAAGCTGATAAAGAAGGAGCCACGGCTTTACTTCCGGGTGTAGTTTCTATGCTTGATAAGTTAGCAAAAAACAACGTTATTCATAAGAATAAAGCGGCTAACTTAAAGTCTCAGTTAACGAAGTATGTAGCTGCTTTGTAAGAAGAAGTACTACTTTTTTATATACGTCAAAGGCGGAAGTATTTTAATACTTCTGCCTTTGTCTGTTGTTGTAAGGTGTGTAATATTTATTCTGGATCAAGACGAAATGTTGTGTTTATGTAAATATTCTTCAAAGAGAATTTTAGGTATTGATTTTATGTCCAGTTGTTGTGTGTGCTATGTTTTATTTTTTTCCTCTATCCAGCGAGCCATGAACTCGGTGCTTCTCATGGTGTGATATTGTAAGAGGTTGCCAATAAAATTTTGTGCACGGTGTTTGGGTAACTTTTGCTGTAGTGTTATAATGTGTTTTAAGAAGAGGGAAGAGAAATTCTTTTTTTGAAATTTAGTATTTATAATCTCTACTCCGTTTTGCTGTGATTGTTGCCATAAATTTTTATTGGTAAATAGTTTTATAGCTGCTTTGGCAAACTTTTCAGGGTCATTTACTATAAAACCATTCCAGTCAGATTCCTCGTCGAGCATTCCTTCTGCGCCAATGGTTGTTGTGATGCTAGGGGTTCCGTATAACATCGATTCAATAAGCTTTCCTTTGATCCCTGCTCCGAATTGAAGCGGAGCTAAGCATACTCTAGATTTAGATATTACATCTTTGGCGTTTTTTGCCCATCCTTTGATGAGAAATCCTTCTTTTGGGTTGTGTAATTGAGTTGCTTTGCGAGGTGGGTATGCTCCGTAAATATGGAGTTCGGCTTCTGGTAGTTCTTTTTTAATAAGCGGCCAAATGATTTCTTTAAGGTGTAATACGCTATTCCAATTTGGGGCATGACGAAAGTTGCCTATGGTAATGAAATGATTTCTGTTTTCGTAACAAGGCCATTTTTCTTGGTTTTTTGTGGTAATTGGATCGTACAAGAGGGGTAGGTAGAGTAGAAGGTCTTGGTTTATCTTAAAAGTGTCTTTAAGTAGCTTTATTTCAAAGTCTGAAATAATTAATGATAGGTCGCATCTGTAGATGCTGGCTATCTCTCTTTTGGTGTGATCACTATTTAAAAGGTCTTGTATGTTGAATTCTGTCTTCTTTTTATAGGCTTCGTGTCTTGTTTTTCTTAAAGAGTGTAGGTCTTCTGTGTTTAGTATTTTTAATGCGTGAGGAAGGTGTTTTGTTATTCTCCATCCAAATTGTTCTTCTGTTATGAATCTATCAAATAGTATTGTGTCTGGTTGTAGTTCTT
Organism: Aquimarina sp. I32.4; assembly: GCF_002924285.1. NCBI lineage: Bacteria > Pseudomonadati > Bacteroidota > Flavobacteriia > Flavobacteriales > Flavobacteriaceae > Aquimarina > Aquimarina sp. I32.4. The sequence continues at coordinate 7,693 of NZ_PGUB01000047.1, forward strand.
TGATAAAGGTGTCAAAATTAAGATTATTGATTTCTATAGTTGTTTGGGTTATGTTTAATTCATCAAGATTAACCATGTGTTCAGTTTGGATTGCGGTACTGGCAAAAGTGATTTTCCAATTTTGAGATAAAAATAACTTGATGAGTTGTAACATTCTGCTTCCGGCGGCAGATGAATTAGGTTCGGGCCAAACGGCACCTATGATGAGGAGATGATTCATTTACTGGTGTAATCAAAAAAGCCCCAGTAAAAACTGAGGCTATGTATATTGAGTAATCTTTATTATAATTTTGAGAAAAGAGTTTCCATTTTTTCTTTTTCTTCTCTTGCTAATTCTTGATCTACCAAGATTCTGCCACTGTGCTCATCTGTGATAATTTTTTTACGAGAAGCAATCTCCATTTGCACCTGCGGTGGAATGGTAAAGAAGGATCCTCCTGATGCTCCACGCTCAATTGGTACTACTGCGAGACCATTTTTTACGTTGTTACGTATTCTCTTGTATGCTTTGATCAAGCGATCTTCGATTTCTTTTTGGTAGTCTTCAGATTTAGAAATTAATGCTTGTTCTTCTTTTTCTGTCTCTGCTAGAATCGCATCAAGTTCACCTTTCTTATGTCCAAGATGTTCATTACGTTCACCAAGTTTTGTTTTGGTTTGGTTAATGATTTCATTCTTTTGAACAATTTGAGCTTTGTGTTCTTTTATATGCTTTTCAGCTAATTGAATTTCTAATTCTTGAAACTCCATTTCTTTGCTGAGAGAATTGTATTCACGATTGTTACGAACATTTTTTTGTTGCTCTCCGTATTTCTTGATTAGCGCTTTGGCTTCTTCGATCAGGTTTTTCTTATTCTTAATGCCTTCATCAATAACATCAAGGTCATTGTTTAGCTTTTCTAATCTTTTGTTTAATCCAGCTACTTCATCTTCAAGATCTTCAACCTCTAATGGTAACTCTCCTCTTACGTTTCTGATCTCATCGACTCTAGAGTCAATTAATTGCAAGTCATATAAAGCTCTTAATTTTTGCTCAACAGTAACTTCTTTCTTTGCCATGTTTTATATGTATTGAATAGGATTGGTATTTTTATCCGATAAAATGATTGCAAAATTACTGATTTTTTTTCTAAGATAACTAACAATTAGGTTTTTTGTGTATTGTTCGCTTTCATAATGACCAATATCTGCAAGAATTAAGTTTCCTTCGGCTTCATAAAATTGATGGTATTTTAAATCTGAGGTGATAAATATATCAGCTCCAGCGTATCTAGCATTATTAATTGCAAAACTACCGCTACCGCCTAATACTGCTACTTTTTTGATAGGCTTTCTTAATAAAGCAGAATGTCTTACACATCCTGTTTTGAATACTTTTTTTAGATGTTTTAAGAAATCAATTTCGTTTATTTCTTCATGAAGTTCACCAATCATTCCTATCCCAATATTTTGATTTTTATTTTCAAGAGTAGTGATTTCGTATGCTACTTCTTCATAAGAATGATTTTTGAAAAGAGCTGAAAGGATTTTTTTTTCGTTATGCTTTGGGTAAGTAACTTGTATTTGGATCTCTTTCTCGTGATGTATCTTTCCTATTTCGCCAATTGAAGGATCTGCATTTTCTGATGCTTTAAAGGTACCTGTTCCTTCTGAGGAGAAACTACAATTGTCATAGTTGCCTATACTTCCTGCTCCAGCTTCAAAAAGTTTATGTCGTAGGGTTTCTGCTTCATTAAGAGGAGCATAGGTAACTAGCTTTTTAATGTTTCCGCTTTGGGGAATCAGAATTTTACGATTGATTAACTCTAATTGCTCGCACATCATATTGTTTACTCCATGTAAAGCATTGTCTAATGCAGTATGAATTGCAAAAATGGCAATGTCATTTTTGATGGCTTTCATTACTACACGCTCTACATAATTGTTTCCGTTAAATTTTTTAAGCCCTTTGAATATAATGGGGTGAAAACTTACAATTAGATTACAGTTGTTTTCTATAGCTTCATCTACTACGTTTTCTAGTGTGTCTAGAGTTACAAGAACTCCTGTTAACTGCGTATGTGAGTTTCCAACCAGTAAGCCTACATTGTCAAAATCTTCTGCATATGCCATTGGGGCCAAAGCCTCAAGATGTTGTATAACCTCTTTTATTTGCATTGTTATATATCTTTTTCTGAATAAAAAATGAATGTAAAAAAACTTTTGTCAATAATCAAAGTTTCGTTTTATACTTTTGTCATGAAAAAAAAATAATACTTGTGAATTTACTGCGGAAACTACTCTTGCCTTTTGTGCCATTTTATTATATAGTGACATGGTTGCGAAATTTATTGTACGATATGGGAGTTAAGAAATCTACAGAATATGAATTTCCTTTGCTAGCTGTGGGTAATCTAAGTGTAGGGGGTACTGGTAAGTCCCCTATGGTAGAATACTTGATAGTATTGCTTAAAGAGAGGGTAATGTTGGCCACTCTAAGTAGAGGGTACAAAAGAGAAACTGATGGTTTTCAGTTGGTAACTCCTCTTTCTACGGCAAAAGAAGTTGGAGATGAACCACTTCAGTTTAAAAAAAAATTTGAAAAGGTTATTATTGGTGTTGATGCAGATAGACGTTCAGGGATAGCTAAGTTGAGGTCTTTGTCCCCTCAGCCTGAAGTAATCTTGTTGGATGATGCTTATCAACATAGAAAAGTCAAGGCAGGGTTCTATATTTTACTGACTGCTTATTATGATCTTTATTGTGATGATATAGTTTTACCCACAGGAAATTTGAGGGAGCCTAGAAAAGGTGCTAATCGAGCAAATATTATTGTGGTGACAAAATGCCCTAATGATTTGTCTCATGAAGAAAAAGAAAGAATTACTAGTAGGTTAAGTATTGAGCCACATCAGTATTTGTTTTTTACAACGATTAGTTATGAAGAAACTGTTAGGAATACTTCTAAGTCAATTTCTATTGATAGTTTTAAGGATACTTGTTTTACTCTAGTAACAGGAATTGCTAATCCAAAACCATTAGTTGATTATTATAAGTCTTTGGGTTTAAAATTTGACCATATTAGTTTTCCAGATCATCATAATTTTACTGATATAGAGTTGAAAGAGTTAAATAATCTGGGGTTTATTATTACCACAGAAAAAGATCATGTAAGACTAGCTTCGTATGTTGCTAAGGAGAAATTATGGTATCAGCCTATTAAAGTGAAATTTCTAGAAGGAGCAAACTCTTTTGAGACTAAAATACTTGAGTATATCGAAAAATAGTATAGGGTAGATTATTTTTGTTTCGAGAATAAGGAGGGTGAAGATTAAAATCTTTAATAACTACAATGTTGAGAGATTAGGCTGTAGTTTGTTTTTTTATGAGGGCTTTATGTAGCTTGGTGAAAAACTCCTCTGTTTTATATGGTTTAGGTATTATATCATTGAATCCATTTTCATAGAATTCATCTAGATTGTCGTCTAAGGTAACAGCTGTTAGTGCAATGATAGGAATTTCTTTATTGAATTCTCTAATTTGTTTAGTAGCTTCAATTCCGCTAATTCCTGGCATATGAATATCCATTAAGATAAGGTCAAAATTATTTTCTTTTGTTTTACTTATTGCAATGTCTCCATTATCTGCAACATCACATTTTATTTTATTTTTTTCAAGAATTTTTCTGGTAATTATTTGATTGATTTTATTGTCTTCTACAACCAGAATATGTTTGTCTATAATTACATTGAAGTCAATTTTTTTGGCTTCTTCTTCGTAGTTGGTAGTTTTGCCCTCAAAAACATCAAAATTGAGAGTAAATAAAAACTTAGATCCTTTTCCGAGTTCACTCTCTAATTTGATTTCACTATCCATAAGAGATAGTAAATTTTTTACAATAGATAAACCTAATCCAGTACCTCCAAATTTTCTATTTATTTGGACAGAACCTTGTGTGAAATTTTCAAAGATGCTAAGTTGTTTTTTTTCTGAAATCCCAACTCCATTATCTTCGATTTCAAAACTAAGCAACACTTTGTTTTCTAATTTATTAATAGGTTTTACGCGTATCCAGATATCTCCATTTTGTGTGAATTTTATAGAATTCCCGATAAGATTGATAAGGATTTGTGAAACTTTTAGAGGGTCTCCTTTTAATTTGGAAGGGATGGATTCATCAAATTGGTAATGTAGTTTGTTGTTTCGGTCTTTTGCAGACTTGCTTAAAGCAATTAGAACATCATTAATTCGTTTTTTTAGATTAAATGAGGTGTTTTCTAATTCTACTTTATTTGCTTCTAATTTATTAAGATCAAGTATGTTGTTTATTAATGATAAGAGGTATTCTCCTGAGAATTTCAGGGAATTAAGATGTTCTTTTTGATTAGGTGTTGGGCTTTCTTCAAGTAATAAATGAGTTAACCCTGTTACAGCATATAGAGGGGTTCTTAATTCATGGGTTATAGTAGAAAGAAATTGGACTTTGGCTTCACTGGCTCTTTCGGCATTTTCTTTTGCTAGTATAAGTTCGGTATTTTTGTTTTGTAACAATTCGTTAGCTCTGGCTCTAAGGTTATTGTTTTTGTATAATGATAGTGTGAGTAAGGACAATATGGTTATTAGAGCTATACTTAATATGGTGGTAAGACGACCTAATTTTAATGATTTTTGTTGTTGAATATTTTCTTCTGTGAGTTCTTCTATAAGAACATTGTTTTCGTTTAAGTTTAATTTAGCGCTTGCTTCCTGGGCTATAATTTCTTTATTGGTATTAAATAAAGAGTCTTTGATTTTTTCGTGAGCCCTAAGGTTGTCAAGAGAAGTAAGGTAGTTTTCTTTTTTCTCGTAGATCCTGCTATAAAGTTCATAGCATTCTGATCGTATCTCGGCATATTCCATTTCTTTACCAATCTTCATCGCTAGATCGTTTGTCTCTTTTGCTCGATCTGGTTCATTTAGTAGTAATTCTGCTCTTGCTTTATTAGTGAGTAGTTTTGCTTTGAAGTAATTTTGCTCAAAGGAATTAATTATTGGTAATCCATTATTGAAGTGCTGAATTGCTAACTCAGGGCGATTTTGTGCGAGAGCTAAAAGACCGAGATTTAATTGTATAGGGCCTTCCTGATTTTTTATTTTATTTTTTTGGGTTAGAGAAAGAGCATCCTCTAGGATTTTTAAAGCTGTTTCGTATTTTTTAAGTTTTGTAGCAACAGAGCCATAGATAGTGTAAGAGCAGGCTAATGTAATTTCGTCTTTTTGATGATTTTGGATTGCAATAGCTTCAAGAATTTGTTGCTCGGCCTTTTTTATGTCTCCCAATTCTCTATAGAGTTTAGCCAGGACCATATTGGTTTTAGCAATATAAGTTCTATCTCTTTTTTTTAGCGCTAGTTCTTTTGCGTTTATTATATTAGAAAGTGCAAGCTCTAATTTTGTTTGTTCTATTGAGTGGGAAGCATTTGATAAAAAAAATTGAATAGAATCTTTTATTTGATTGTTTTCAAGTTCTGATGTTTGTGCAGGACTAAGAAAACAACAAATAAGTAATAACGTGATTATAAAATATTTGATTTGGGTTGGCATTTTTCCTCTGAAATATCTCAACTAAGATAGTTATTTCTGGCAAATGTTGATAATTAAATCAATTATTCTGTTGCTGTACCCGATTTCATTATCATACCATCCTATGATTTTTATCATCTTTCCTATAACTGAAGTCATAAGTGAATCAAATGTGCAAGAGAATGGGTTGCCAAGAATATCAACAGATACGATAGGATCTTCTGTATAAGATAGAATGCCTTTTAAGTTGGTTTCTGATGCTTTTTTGAATGCAGCATTAATTTCTTCGATAGAAGTAGGGTTTTTTACATTGAAGGTAATGTCTGTAAGTGATCCGTTTGGTACAGGAACTCGTATACCACATCCCCCTATAACGTTACTTAGGTCAGGGAATATTTTTGTTAGTGCTTTTGCAGCTCCTGTTGTGGTAGGAACTATAGATTGATTGGCGGCTCTAGCTCTTCTTAAGTCTCTGTGAGGTTGATCATGAAGGCTTTGATCGGTGGTGTAGCTATGTATTGTGGTGATGTATGCTTGTTCAATTCCACAGAGATCATTTACTACCTTGATCATAGGAGCTGCATTGTTGGTGGTGCATGAAGCGTTTGAGATGATAGTCTCAGAGCCATCAATAATATGGTCATTTACCCCCATAACAATAGTTTTTATACTGTCTTCAATTGGGGGAGCAGAGAGAATGACTTTTTTAGCTCCAGCAGTAAGATGTTTCTCTGCATCTGATTTGGTTTTAAATTTCCCTGTTGATTCTATAACAACATCAATATCGTATTTTTTCCAATTACAATTCTTAGGGTCTGTTTCGTTTAGTAATGGTATTAAGATATTGTCAACTATTATATGTCCTTTGGTGTGTGATATTGTGGCAGGAGAAATACCATGAATACTGTCATATTTAAGAAGGTGACTTAAGGTTTTTGGATCAGAAAGATCATTGATAGCTACTACCTGTATATCTTTATGATTGATTAATAACCTAAATAAATTACGGCCTATTCTTCCAAAACCATTAATTGCAACTCTAGTAGGTGTATTCATTAAATTTTACAGCTTTTATAAGGTCTAAGTCAAGTGTTTTTGAGCTTTGTAAGAAGATCTTACCAAAGCACTACTCTCTACATGTCTGAATCCCATTTCTAGACCTATTTCTTCGTATTTTTTGAATTGATCTGGAGTGATAAATTGTTTTACAGGTAGGTGTTTTTTACTTGGTTGTAAGTATTGTCCTATTGTTACAACATCCAGATTTACTGATCTAAGATCTTTGAGTACCTGTACTACTTCTTCTTCCTTTTCCCCAAGACCTAACATAATACCACTTTTTGTACGTCTAATCCCATTATCTTTAAGGTATTTCAGTACTTGTAGGCTTTGTTCGTATTTGGCTTGAATTCTAACTTCTCGGGTTAATCGTTTTACGGTTTCCATATTATGAGAAACTACTTCTGGCTTTACTGCGATTATCCTATCTATGTTTTTTGTTTTTAACTGGAAGTCAGGAATCAATGTTTCTAATGTTGTTTCAGGATTCATTCTTCGTATGGCCTGAATGGTTTCTGACCAAATTATAGATCCTCCATCAGCAAGATCATCACGATCTACAGATGTAATAACAGCATGTTTGATATTCATTAATTTTATAGATCTGGCAACTTTTTCAGGTTCTTCCCAGTCTACAGTTTCTGGTCTTCCTGTTTTTACTCCACAGAAACCACAGGAGCGTGTACAGATATTTCCTAATATCATAAAAGTAGCAGTACCTTCACTCCAGCATTCACCCATATTAGGGCAACTTCCTGAAGTGCAAATAGTGTGTAGGTTATACTTATCTACCAGGCCTCTGAGTTCAGTGTATTTTTTTCCGGTAGGAAGTTTAACACGTAACCATTTTGGTTTTCCCTTAGGGGGAGCTACGCTAATAACATCATTATTCATACAAGCAATGTTTTTGGCAAAAGTACAAAGAATGCTTAGATTAAAATGAAGTTTTGGATAAAGTTCATACTTCATTAGGAATAAATTTGAAAGAAGAAGTGATAAAAAACTAAATTAGATAGTGTTATCAAGAGTAGTGAGTAATACTTTTAGAATTCTTCTATTATTATTGCAAAACCACATTAAAACAGAGTTTTAACATCAGGTTAAAATTAAGTTAATGTAAAATTTTTTTTGATTTTGCCAGTTATCTTGTCTGATAAATATTAAAAATCATGCATGAAGAATTGGTAAGTCTAAAAAAAACACAAAACAATCGAAAGCGTGTAGAGAAATGGTTAATTAATAATCAAAAGTATATTAATATTACGGCTTTAGAAAAAGAAATTTCTGCACCAAAAGGCTTAATTCAGAAATTTATAAAATATGATAAGAAGATTCATGATAAATGGATTGACCCTTTGTATGGTGTTATCAAACAATTTATTTCTTTTAAATTGAGGTAATTGAGCAAGAGTAAATGTTTAGTTTGCATCGGTTATAATTTCTGATAATAGTTTTCTTGCACGTAATAATTTTACTTTTACATTATTTATAGGTTCATTGAGATGGTGTGCAATTTCTTTATAACTCAATTCTTGAAAATAACGTAAATTGATCACTTTCTGGTAGTTAGGTTTTAATTTTTTGATATAAAGTAACAGTTGAGCTAGGTTTTGCTCTGTGATCAATTTATCTTCTGGAGTAGGAGTGTGGTCAATAATTTTGTAAACCACATCATCTACCTGTGCTGTTGTCTTAGATTGGATTGATGCGTTTTTTTTACGTAATAAATCAATATGGATATTCTTGGATATTTGAATTAACCATGTTTTGAAGTTATATTCTTCTTTAAAAGTATTGATTTTGTCAAATGCTCTAGAAAAACTTTGTATTGTTATATCCTCTGCTTCGTATTCGTCCTGAGTTCTTTTTAATTGAAAACTGTATACGTCATTCCAAAATGTATCTAGAAGATAATTAAAAGATATTTGTTTTCCTTCTTTAGCTTTTTTTATATGATCTTCTAAGAGGATTGGTTTTTCTTTACTCAATGATTTTTTTTTGAATGAAATACTACAAGTTTGGTAAAAGATTAACTAGAATGTTCATCGTCATTACAAGACGAATATTGATCAGGAGTTTTACCACAAAGGGAGCATGATTCTCCTTCTTTGTTAAGAAATGGGCTTTGACTAGCACAAGTACCTGCAAATTTACCATCTTTTTTTGCCCATAATTTAATAGCAATACCAGCAAATGCCATCAATAATAAACCAATTGTAAGTAATATAAGCTTCATAATTATTATAAAATCAAAATTATATGCAAAGATACAAAGAATGTGTATTTAAGAAGTGGGTAAATTAAAAAATAAGTATAATAGTTTGGTTTTCTGTACAATGTTTGTATTAGATGATATTAACTTCTGTTTCTAGAGATATATTGAATTTATCTTTGATTGACGTTACTATTTTTTTTGATATTTCAAGAATTTCATTTCCTGTTGCATTATTGTAATTTACTAAAACCAAAGCTTGTTTTTCATGTACTCCAGCATCTCCCCAGCGTTTTCCTTTGAAACCAGATTGTTCTATTAGCCAGCCAGCGGGGATTTTGATATGATTTTCGTCTATTTTATAAAAAGGAATGTTCGGGTGTGCTTGTTGAAGCTTTATAAAATGACCAGTATTTACTACGGGGTTTTTAAAAAAACTACCACTATTTCCTATTTCTGCGGGATCAGGAAGCTTACTTTGTCGTATTTTGATAACGGCATCAGATATATTTTTGATTGTAGGTTGGGTAATTTTTTGATCAGTCAGAGCTTTTTCTATCGCACCATAACTAGTGTTGAGTTGATGTTCTTTTTTTGTTAGTTTAAATGTAACTTTGGTAATGATATATTTTCCTTTTGATTCGTTTTTAAAAATTGAGTTACGATACCCAAACTTACAATCGTTTTTTAGAAAAACATGTTTCTTTCTTGTAGAAATATTGATTGCTTCGCAGCTCACCATTGTGTCTTTAAGTTCTACTCCATATGCTCCAATGTTTTGAATAGGAGCGCTACCTACATATCCTGGTATTAATGATAAGTTTTCTAAACCTCCATAGTTGTTTTTGATACAGTATTGAACAAAGTCATGCCAGTTTTCTCCTGCGTTTGAAGATACCAATACGTGTGTGTCTGATGCTTCTGTAACTGTAATTCCTTTGATAGAAATATGTAGAACTAGAGAGTTTATGTTTTTTGTCAATAACATATTACTCCCTCCACTAAGTATGAAAAGAGATTTGTTCTCATTTTCAATAAGAATGTTTTCGAGTTCAGTTACAGAGGTGATGGTTGCAAATTCAGAAGCAAAAACTTCGATTCCAAAAGTGTTATATCTTTTTAGAGATTTATTGTACTCGATTTTCATTATTGATTATATTTTTCTAATGCTTTTTTTAATATTTCGATTACTTTTTTTAGATCTCTACGATTTAATACATAAGCAATGCGCACTTGTTTTTTTCCTTTATTAGGGTTTGAGTAAAAACCAGATGCTGGGGCTAACATAACTGTTTGATTATCTAAATCAAACTGATCCAAAAGCCATTCTGAAAAATGATCTGCATCCTTGATTGGTAGCTCTGCAATACAATAAAAAGCCCCTTTTGGAGTAATTACTTTTACTCCAGGTATTTCTTTGAGTCCAGCAATTAGAGTGTCTCTTCGAGCTTTGTATTTTGCAACCGTTTCAGTATAGTAGGAATCTGGAGTATCCAGAGCTGCTTCACTTGCAATTTGTGCTAGAGTAGGAGGGCTTAAACGTGCTTGTGCAAATTTCATAGCAGTTGCAATTACACTCTTGTTCTTACTTATCATACATCCAATACGTGCTCCACACATACTGTATCTTTTGGAAACAGAATCTATGATAATAGCATGATTGTCAAGATTTTTTTCTTGTAAAATAGAATAATGTTCAGAATCATCATATACAAATTCACGATATACTTCATCAGAAATTAAAAAGAGGTCATATTTAATTACAAGCTTAGTCAATTGTTTTATTTCTTCTTTACTATATAAATATCCCGTTGGATTACTAGGGTTGCAAATTAGAATAGCTTTTGTTTTGTTTGTGATAAGTTTTTCAAATTCAGTTATTGATGGTAATGCAAATCCATTTTCCATTTTAGAAACAACAGGGACTACTTTGATATTAGATTGAATAGAAAAGCTATAATAGTTTGCATAAAAAGGTTCTGGGACAATGATTTCATCTCCAGGATCAGTAATACTGCCCATACTAAAAATTAAGGCCTCACTACCTCCTGTGGTGATCAAAATATCATCAGAAGAGACAGAAATGCTATGTTTTGTGTAATAGATCGCTAATTTATTTCTTAAACTCTCAAATCCTGCAGAGTGGCTGTAGGCTAGAATATCTAAATCATGATTGCGTATTGCATCCATCACTCCAACAGGAGTTTTGATGTCAGGTTGACCAATATTGAGATGATAAATATGCTTACCCTCTTTTGCAGCTTTTTCTGCAAAAGGAACCAATTTTCGAATTGGTGATTCAGGCATAGCTTTCCCTTTTTTTGATACTGTTGGCATTGAGTTTGATTTTGATAAGTAAAATAGCAGTAAATGTCTTAAAATAATTAAGAAATTGATGTATAGTTACTATGATTTTTCAACTATTTTTCTATATTTAGTGTAATGAAGGTTTTGTCACAAGGTTTTTGTTATTATCTTAAAAGTAAGATTACTATATTATTTCTAATATCACATGCTATTCTTTTTGCCCAAAAAGATTTTGAATTACCTTTAGGGAAAAAGAAAGATAAAGTTAGATTTGAATTAGCAAATAATCTTATTATTGTTCCTGTAGTTGTAAATGGTGTAGAGTTGTCATTTATTTTAGATACAGGAGTAGGGTCTACTATTATTTTTAGTGTCGATAATAAAAGTTCTATAGAGCTTAAAAACACATCCAAGATTTATCTTAGAGGATTAGGAGATAATGAACCTGTAGAGGCTATAAAATCTATGAATAATGAAGTAACTATTGGTAAAGCAACAAGTGCGAATCATAGGATTTATTTGGTATTGGATGAATCAATCAACTTCTCTCCAAGAATGGGTTTTCCAGTACATGGAATTATAGGATATGATTTTATTAAAGATTTTGTTTTAGATATTAATTATAGTAAAAAGATAATTAATCTGTATAATCCTGAATCGTATCAATACAAAAAGTGTAAAAAATGCTATCAAACAACGTTGGATTTTAGAGGGAAAAAGAAAAGACCTTTTGTTAAAGCAAAGTATGAGGCAGTAGAAGGTTTGATTGATGTAAATTTATTATTAGATTCAGGATCAGGTTCTTCTTTGTGGTTGTTTAAAAATAAAGAAAAGGGGATATATCCTTCAGAAAATTCTTTTAGAGATTTTTTGGGCAAAGGATTTAGTGGTGAAATTTACGGAGAGAAAACCAAAATCAAAGGACTTCATATTGGTGGATTTAAAATGAAAGAAGTGACTACCTCGTTTCCTGACTCAATTTATATACAAGGGATCTCTTTGGATAATAGGCAAGGATCGCTGGGGGGAAATGTTTTGAAGAGATTTAATATCATTTTGGATTACCCTCATAAAAAGATATCTTTTAAAAAGAATAGTTTTTTTAGAAAACCATTTAATTATAATATGAGTGGTCTTACGATACAACACTCTGGTTTTACTGCGGTAAAAGATTATAAAGAAAAGGACAGGGTATATCTAGGACTTGATAAGATCGTGAGTAAGAAAACATTTGAGTTGTTGAATAATTTCGTGCTTCAGCCTAAATATGAAATTATGGATGTAAGACAAAATTCACCAGCAGAACTTGCAGGGTTAAAAAAAGGGGATATTATTTTACAGGTAAATGGTAAGAGGGCATATCAATATAAACTTTCTGATCTTAATGATTTATTTTATCTTGATGAAGGTAAAAAAATTAGAATAAAGATAGAGCGATTAGGTATTATGATGAATTATCAGTTTTCTTTAAAAAAGGTACTTTAAATTAGAATATATAAAAATATAAAAAGGGATACCGCCATGGTATCCCTTTTTATATTTTGGTGTACTTATTTTAGTTTTCTAAAACACTTTTGTCAAGTACAGTACCTTTAATTTTTAAAGCTATCGTTGGACGATCAGGATCGTTCGATTTTACAGAAACAGTTTTTCTGATATGACCAACTCTTTTTGTGTCATATTTTACTTCAATAACACCTAAATCTCCTGGTGCAATAGGACCTTCTGGTTTTTTAGGAATTGTACATCCGCAGCTAGAATATACTTTAGAAATAACTAAAGGTACTTTACCAGTGTTAGTAAATTCAAATTTACGAATACCGTCACTACCTTTGGCAATTTCACCATAATCGATAACTTCGGTTTTAAATTCTATTTGCGCTTTATCCTGTGCATATAAGGTTGTGCCAAGAAAACCAATAAATAAAATTATCATTATTTTTTTCATAATGTAGGTTTTTGTTAAACGTAAAAGTACTTACTTTTTATTCAATTGCAAAATGGCAAATAAAAGTAAGAGGTTAAAACCAGGAATATGAGTTGAAAAATTTGAATATAATAAGCTATATCTAAACTGCTTGTTTTGTTGTAATAGTATTATCTATTTTTCGTTTTTATATTTTTAAAAAATTTCATATTTCAGACTTCGTACTTCATACTTTAATAAGTACTTTTGCTTCTTTAAACTCAAAAATCAGACCAAAGTATGTCTTTAGCAGGAAAATACGATGCAAAATCAATAGAAGAAAAATGGTATGCCTACTGGATGGAAAACAATTATTTTCATTCTGAAGTTGATGATAGAGAAGCGTATACTATTGTAATTCCACCACCAAATGTTACTGGTGTTCTCCATATGGGACATATGCTTAATAACACAATTCAAGATGTGTTGATTCGTAGAGCTCGATTAAAAGGTTATAATGCCTGTTGGGTTCCAGGAACAGATCATGCATCTATTGCTACAGAAGCAAAGGTGGTTGCTAAACTCAAAGAGGATGGGATTGATAAAAATAACCTTACTAGAGAAGAATTTTTAGAGCATGCTTGGGAGTGGACTCATAAGCATGGGGGGATTATTTTAGAGCAATTAAAAAAATTAGGAGCTTCTTGTGATTGGGAACGTACTGCCTTTACAATGGATGACAATTTGTCTGCGTCTGTGATTAAGGTTTTCGTAGATCTATATAACAAAGGGTTGATTTATAGAGGGTATAGGATGGTGAACTGGGATCCAGAAGCTAAAACTACCTTGTCTGATGAAGAGGTGATTTATGAAGAAAAACAGGGTAATTTATACTATCTACAATACAAAATAGAAGGTACAGAAGATACACTTACTATTGCGACTACTCGCCCTGAGACTATTATGGGTGATACTGCTATATGTATCAATCCAAATGATGAGCGGTTTGCACACCTTAAAGGAAAAAAAGCGATTGTTCCTATTGTTGATAGGGCAATACCAATAATCGAAGATGAGTATGTAGATATGGAGTTTGGGACTGGTTGCCTAAAGGTTACTCCAGCTCATGATCCTAATGATAAAGTTTTAGGAGATAAGCATAATCTTGAGGTAATAGATATTTTTAATGATGATGCTACTTTGAACTCTTATGGAGGGGATTATGAAGGGAAAGACCGTTTTTTAGCAAGGAAAGAGATTGTAAAAGAGTTAGAGGTGATAGGGGTGTTAGAAAAAACAGAAACACACCTTAATAAAGTAGGGACTAGTGAGCGAACAAAAGCTGTGATTGAACCAAAATTGAGTGATCAATGGTTTTTGAAAATGAAAGATTTAGCTCAGCCTGCTCTGGATGCAGTTCTGGATAAAGAAGTGAATTTGGTTCCTGAGAAATTTGTGAATACCTATCGTTACTGGATGGAGAACGTTCGGGATTGGAATATCTCTAGACAATTATGGTGGGGGCACCAGATTCCTGCATATTTTTATGGAGATGGTAAAGAAGATTTTGTAGTTGCAGAAAACAAAGAGGATGCATTGGTGTTGGCGAAAGAAAAAACTGGAAATACAGCTATAACTATTGCTGATTTAACTCAAGACCCTGATGCTTTAGATACTTGGTTTTCTTCTTGGTTATGGCCAATGAGTGTGTTTAATGGTATTTTGGAGCCAGATAATAAAGAAATTAATTATTATTACCCAACTAATGATTTAGTTACTGCGCCTGAGATTTTGTTTTTCTGGGTAGCACGTATGATTATCGCTGGGTATGAATATAAAAAAGAGAAGCCTTTTACAAATGTGTATCTTACTGGGATCGTTAGAGATAAACAAAGACGTAAGATGTCTAAGTCTTTGGGTAATTCGCCAGATCCGCTTGACTTAATAGAGCAGTATGGAGCAGATGGTATTCGAGTAGGGATGTTGTTAAGTTCTCCTGCTGGGAATGATTTGATGTTTGATGAAGATTTATGTAAGCAAGGAAGTTCTTTTGTAAATAAAATATGGAATGCTTTTAGATTGATTAAAGGATGGGAAATAGATGCAACTATCGAACAGCCAGAATCTTCTTCTATTGCGATAAAGTGGTATGCTTCAAAATTTCAAAAAACTTTGTTGGAGTTAGAAGATAGTTATTCTAAATATAGAATAAGTGATGCTTTGATGATAACCTATAAGTTGATTTGGGATGATTTTTGTAGTTGGCTGTTAGAAATGATTAAACCTGCGTATGGTAGTCCTATTGATAGTAAGACATATGCAGAGGTTATTGCAGTTCTAGAAGAGAATCTAAAAATTTTGCACCCTTTTGTTCCTTTTATTTCAGAAGAAATATGGCAACAGATTGCTAATAGAACTACAGAGGAGGCGTTGATTATTGCCAGTTGGCCAAAAGCACAGCCAATTAATGAAGATTTGATTGTTGAGTTTGAAACCGCAGCTGATGTTGTTTCTGGAATTAGAACAATACGTAAAGAAAAAAATATATCATTTAAAGAGACTATGGAGTTGTCTGTACTCAATAGTGAGAATACCCCCACTACTTTTGATACTGTAATCAGTAAATTAGGGAATCTATCAGTATTGGATTATGTAGATGCCAAGGTAGATGGAACTCTTTCTTTTAGAGTGAAATCTAATGAATATTTTATCCCAATTTCTGGAACAATAAATATAGAAGAAGAAATTAAAAAGCTTACAGATGAACTATCTTATACAGAAGGTTTTTTGAAGTCTGTACAGAAAAAATTACAAAATGAACGTTTTGTGAATAATGCACCAGATCAGGTTATTGCTAATGAGAGAAAGAAAGAAGCTGATGCAGAGGCTAAAATAGCTACGATAAAATCAAGTCTTGAAGGTTTAAATGGATAAAAATAGACAAGACATTAAGATATGTAGATTAAAAAAAACTTTGACTAGTCAGTCAAAGTTTTTTTTTAATCTGTAATATGTTTGTTGACCATGTCAATGTATTTTTCTTTGGCCTCTTTTGGTGTAAGATGTTTTGCTTGAAAAAATGCATTTAGCTTAAATGCATTTCTAAGCTCGCTATTTCCTGATGGGGTGAATAGGCTTTCTGTGTGTGTGGCTCGCTTGTAGTAAGCATAGAAATAAAGCATGATGTCTGGAGGTAACTGTATTTTGGTATTGCAGGCACGCTCATATGCATTCTCAAAGGCGATATTTAATTCTTCTTCAGTCATGTTTAAGAAAACTCCTTTTTTCAGAATTTGTATTTGGGGAAATTCAAAAATGATTATAAGATTACTATTCTTAATTAATATAAAGTTTATTTAAAACTTTTTTGGAATTTATTGTTATTTATAAAGAAGCGATAACACTTTCTCCTCCTCTGACTTTTTGATCAAGGCTTACATCTACTTTGGTTCCTATAGGCAGATATACATCAACTCTAGATCCAAATTTAATAAATCCACTGTCAGAGCCTTGAATTATTTTTTCTCCTTCTGTGGCATAGTTTACAATTCTCTTTGCTAATGCTCCAGCAATTTGACGATATAGAATTGTGATAGCATTATTTTTTACCACAACAGTTGTTCTTTCGTTTTCTTCAGAAGCTTTAGGATGCCATGCAACAAGGTATTTTCCTGGATGATACTTGCTAAAGACTACTTCTCCTCCAATAGGATGTCTCGTGACATGCACATTGATAGGTGACATAAAGATAGATACTTGTAGTCGTTTATCTTTAAAATGTTCTTTCTCGTATACTTCTTCAATAACTACAACTTTTCCATCTACAGGTGAAACTATTGTGCTGTCATCTATTTTTGTGATTCTTTTTGGGTTTCTGAAAAATTGTAAGATCAGAATTAAAAAGACTAGTGTTGTAGAAAATATAGCGATTTGCAATTCTTTGATTTGAATAGCAACATAAGCAGCTAAATTAATGCCTAGAAATAATACGAGTGTTATTGATATTATTTTGTATCCTTCTTTATGAAACATGCTTCAGTATTTGTAAAAATGCGTATAAAAATGGGCTAGCAAATATAATACTATCTAATCGATCATATATGCCTCCGTGACCAGGCATTATAGTGCCACTATCTTTGGCACCTGCTTGCCTTTTGAACTTAGATTGTATGAGATCTCCCAGTGTGCCAAAAATACTCATAATTATGCTTATAATCAACCAAACTGTAATAGATAATGTGTCAGAAAATATAGCGATAAGGTATCCAGCAATCAATGAGAATATAAAACCTCCAATAAAACCTTCTACCGTTTTTTTAGGAGATATTCGTTCTAATAATTTGTGTTTTCCAAAATTTTTACCAACTAAATATGCAAAGGTGTCATTGACCCAAGTAATCAAAAATGCTCCTGCTATAATAAATGGTTGGTACTCTCCTGAGTAATTAGGTAGGAGTGTAGCAAATATAATCGATGTGATCAAATAGAAGATAGTGGTCAGGTATTTTCTTTTTTCGAACATAGGGATAATTCGAATCGTGACCAGATCTTTTACCAGAAATAACTCAGTGATAATAGTAAGAGTTAATACGGGTAATATAAAGTAATAATAAAGCTCATCTTGGCATAAATGCAATACAACCAAAAGAGCAATGAATATGACGTAGAGCCTTTTGTTTTTAAGGTAGATTAATTTTTGGAACTCATAGATAGTGATTACACCAAAAATAAAAAACACTCCAATAAAAGTATATTTATTGATAAATATTGATAGTAGTAATATAGAGACATATAAAAGTCCCGATAAAGATCTTGTAAGCAGTTCTTTCATGTTATAGGTCTTCCAGAAGGAGCAAATATAAATTTTTTGAACTACTTCCATAGCTTAAGAAATCTTTTTCTTTTTGTGGTTCAAAATCCTTGATGGTTGTAATGTTTGAAGGGATTGCGTTTCGGTTTTTGTTTTTGATTCCTTTGAGCCCTTCTCCAATATTCTTAACTAATTGACTTGTAGCTGCAAGGATTACAAAATCATCAGGTAGTTCAGTAAGTTTTTTCTCTCTAAGCTGGTTAGAAGAGATTAATATAGCACCACTATCTGCGATTAAATATTCACAAGTAGCAAAAAAGAAAGAAGCAGAAAAGTTTTTTACGAAATTTAAATTAAAACCAGAGAATTTATGTTCAAGACTTTTGTCAAAACAACAGACTTCTTTTTCGTACCAGTCATTTTCCAAAAGAATTTTATCAAAAGAATCAGAAACTTCATTTTCGTTATCACAATAAAGAAACTTACCTCCATTTCTTTTGAAGTTTATCATAAAGCTTTCATCGATCGGTAGATCAATTTCAGGCATATATTTACTACGATCTTCTGCGTGACGTTCTTTAGCCTTTTGGTCTGATTTAGATTTTGAGGAAAAGATTCTTCTAAATAGACTCATTTTAGATTGAGATTGGGGGATTACGGTTTTACATTACCTCCAAAGATAAAAAAAATCTTAACCTAATATTCTCATTAGGCTAAGATTTTTCAATTTACTTGTAAAAACGGTAGTTTTTAAGAAGGCTCGTTTACGATTTCTTCTTCTTTTTTACCGAATGGGCGTTCTCCGAATATTTTTTCTAGATTATCTTTGAAGATTACTTCTTTTTCTAAGAGTACTTCTGCAAGCTCAGTTAATTTATCTTTATGTTTTTCTAAAAGATCAATAGCTCTTTGATATTGCATCTCAATGATATTAGAGATTTCTTTATCAATTAATTCACTGGTTTGCTCACTATAAGGTTTAGTGAAATTGTATTCACTTTGCCCTGATGAATCATAATAAGTTAAATTCCCTACTTTTTCATTTAATCCATATACAGTTACCATTGCTCTTGCTTGTTTGGTCACTTTTTCAAGATCACTTAAAGCTCCAGTAGAGATTTCGTTAAAAATAACTTTTTCAGCGGCACGACCTCCTAATGCGGCACACATCTCATCTAGCATTTGATTAGGTCTTACGATTAATCTTTCTTCTGGTAAGTACCATGCAGCTCCTAGAGATTGTCCTCTTGGCACAATAGTTACTTTTACTAGCGGTGCGGCATGTTCCAGCATCCAACTTACGGTTGCATGACCAGCTTCATGAAAAGCGATAGCTCTCTTTTCTTCTGGAGTAATAATCTTATTCTTTTTCTCTAATCCACCAACAATTCTATCTACAGCATCAAGAAAATCTTGTTTGCCTACAGCGGTATTACCTTTTCTGGCAGCAATCAAGGCAGCTTCATTACAAACATTGGCAATATCAGCTCCAGAGAACCCTGGAGTTTGTTTAGCCATAAACTCTGTATCTAGCTCGTTTTCTACCTTTTTAAGGGGTTTTAAATGAACATCAAAGATTTCTTTACGTTCTCTAATGTCGGGTAAATCTACATATATCTGACGATCAAAACGACCTGCACGTAATAATGCTTTATCCAATACATCTGCACGGTTAGTAGCAGCTATTACAATAACGTTGGTATTTGTTCCAAAACCATCCATTTCTGTAAGTAATTGGTTTAGTGTGTTTTCTCTTTCGTCATTAGAACCTGAGAAATTACTTTTACCACGAGCTCTACCTACTGCATCAATTTCATCAATAAAAATAATAGCAGGAGATTTTTCTTTAGCTTGTTTAAACAGGTCTCTTACACGAGAGGCACCTACTCCCACAAACATTTCTACAAAATCCGATCCAGAGAGTGAGAAGAATGGTACTTTTGCTTCACCAGCAACGGCTTTTGCTAATAATGTTTTACCAGTTCCTGGAGGTCCAACAAGTAATGCTCCTTTTGGAATTTTACCCCCTAAAGAAGTGTATTTTTCAGGATTTTTAAGAAAATCTACAATTTCTTGTACTTCTTCTTTGGCTCCTTCTAGACCTGCTACATTTTCAAAAGAAACTTTTACTTCTGTGTTTTGGTCAAAGAGTTTTGCTTTAGACTTTCCTATATTGAATATTTGGCCTCCAGCACCACCGCCAGAACCACCACTCATTCTTCGCATGATAAATATCCATACTCCAATGATTAAAGCAAAAGGCAAAAGAGTGATAAATATTTCTCCCCATACATTGCTTTCTGTGTCATAGTTTACTTGCGTACTTAAACTATTTTTGTTTTTTATTGTAGCAATTTTATTTTCAAAATTTTGTAAATCACCAAATTCAAACTGATAATCAGGGTCACTAGGACTTGCTGGTAACAGTGATTTGTTTTGTTTCTTTTGGTGTTTCTCTAATGATTTGGCTTCTGGAGTAAGAAAGACTTTTGCTTTTCGGCGATTGATAACCACCACTTTTTCAACTTCTCCATTACTCAGAAAATCCTGAAAATCAGAAGGAGAGGTTGTGGGAGCAGATCCTAATCCACTTCCTCCCATAAAATTTAGTACTAAAAAACCAATAATAATGATCGCATAAATCCAATAAGCGCTAAATTTTGGCTTTTTATTCGGTTCTGTTTTTTTATTTTCTTTGGCCATTTACGGTTTTCTTTTAATAATTTGTTTCAATAGCTGTAGTCTTTGCATCCCCCCAGAGTCCTTCTATATCGTAAAATTCTCTGATATGTTTTTGAAAAACATGTACAACGACGTTAACATAATCAATTAGTACCCATTCTGCATTTTCGCTACCCTCAACATGCCAAGGCTTGTCTTTTAATTCTTTGCTTACTGTTTTTTGGATAGAACTTACAATTGCATTTACTTGAGTATTAGAAGTTCCGTTACAGATTACAAAGTAACTACATACGGTGTTTTCGATATCTCTAAGATCTAAGATAGTGATATCATTTCCTTTTACTTCTTCAATACCTTTTAATATTTGGGTAATTAATTGATCGTTGCCGATTTCTTTTTTAGTCATGCATTTTTTTAATTTGCGTAAAGTTATTACTTTTTATGATTTTAATGTCTGTATTAGTCGGACATTTATAAAACTTTTACACCTTATACATGCATATAATCAAAGTTGATGCCATTGACTCCACAAATATTTTCCTCAGGGAATTAATTCGTAAAAAAAAACAAGTAGATCCGATTTGTGTTTTGGCAAGAGAACAACTTGCTGGAAAAGGACAAATGGGTACAGTCTGGCAAAGTAACCCAGGACAAAACCTTACATGTAGTGTGTTTATACCAATTCAAGGGGTGCCATTGGCAGATCAGTTTTTTATTTCTATGGTAACATCTTTAGCTGTTTATGATACATTAAGAAGTATGATGATTACTAAATTATCTGTAAAATGGCCTAACGACATTCTGTCAGACCGTCAGAAATTATGCGGTATTTTGATAGAAAATGTGGTTAAGAATGGCAGTATGATTGGCGCTGTTATCGGTGTGGGGGTTAATGTAAATCAAACTAATTTTGATAATCTTCCTCAAGCTGGCTCTTTAAAACAGATTTTAGGGTATAATCTAGAAGTAGAAGAAGTATTGAATTCATTACTACAAAGGTTACAAAAACGCTTTTTAGAATTAGTAGCTTCTAATTACCATAGTATTAAAAAGGAGTATGAAGAGGTCCTTTTTAGAAAAAATAAACCCTCTGCATTTATGAATGCAAAGGGAGAGTCTTTTGTTGGAATTATCAAATCTGTAACTAACGAAGGTAAATTACAGGTTTTAATTGAAGACGATATTATTTCAGATTTTGATCTAAAAGAGGTTAAGCTATTATATTAGTTATAGCTTACTTATATTTTCGCTTAGTGTGTTGATAAAATTCTGAATTGGGTTTTTGATCATCATTGACATCATCGTGTTGAATTTACCTTCAAAAGTAAGTTTTGTTGTACTTTTTCCTTCTTCGGTATCAGTAATATCAGCAGTTAATGTAAAAGGGAGTTTGTCGCTTGCAGCCCCTAATACTACCTGACTAGGGCTAGTGTTATTTTTTTGATCTAATACTAATTCGGGCATTCCTTTTAGTTGAAAAAGAAATCTTGAATCACTTATTTTTTCAAATTTTTGTTTGCTCTCTGGCATAAGTTGTTCAAAGTTCTCAACCTTGGTTAAAAAATCAAACACTTCTTTTGCCGTTTTGTTTACAGTTACATTAGGGCTTTCTAAGTTCATGATGTTGTTTAAGTTATTAGATGTTCCACTCGGCAGGATTTGTTTTCCAGCTTTGTAGTGTTTGTTGCTGTTCTTTTGTAATGTAGTCTGTGTCTAGAGCTTGTTCCAAAAGATTTTCATAATTGCTCAGAGTATGCAAAGATAATGCCGCGTCTTTAAAATTTTGTACTGCTATATCAAAACCATAATTAAATATGGCTACCATTCCTTTTACATGCGCATTTACTTCTTTTAGGGCAGCTACAGCATTGAGACTACTCTTCCCTGTACTTATTAAATCTTCTACGACAACTACATTTTTGCCAGTAGGAACAATACCTTCAATTTGGTTCTTTCTGCCATGTTTCTTGGCTTCTGGACGTACATAAATAAATGGTAGATCAAGTTGTTCAGCAACAAGCATTCCAATACCAATTGCGCCAGTAGCTACTCCTGCAATTACATCAGGCTTGCCATACTCTTTTTCTATAAAACTTGCAAGGTGCTTACTTAGGTAGCTTCGTATCTCTGGATAAGAAAGCGTAATTCTGTTATCACAATAGATGGGAGATTTCCATCCAGATGCCCAAGTAAAAGGTTCTTGCGGATTTAATTTAATTGCATTAATTTGCAGTAGTGTTTCAGCAGTTTTTTTTGCTGTATCTTTATCAAAAATCATAGTTGCAAATGTATAAAGTTTTTGTGAATAATACTCCTATTATTCTATCTACAAAAAAGTCTATAGAGGATTATCAAACGATTCCTATTAAAGAGGCCGATTTTTCTACAATTATAAGGGATGTCTTGAGTAAAGAAGCGATACATGAAGAAGCAAGATATCATCTGTATCATAAGAAGGAAGATAGATTGATAGAGCATCTTTATACCAAACTTCCTGTAGTTATAGCAGGTGGGGGCAAAGTGTATAATGCTCAAAAAGAAATCCTATTCATCAAACGTAACGGGAAATGGGATTTGCCTAAAGGAAAGGTAGAGAAGAAAGAAGATACGGAAACAGCTGCAATACGTGAGGTAGAAGAAGAAACTGGAGTGTTGGGATTAGAGATTACTAAATTTTTATACCGAAGTTTTCATGTTTTTAAGAGAAACGGTGAGTTTCGATTAAAAGTAACGTATTGGTTTGAAATGAAAACAGGTTATGAAGGAGAATTAGTACCACAAAAAGAAGAAGGGATAACAAAAGTAAAATGGAAAAATACCAAAAAAGCTAAGAAAGCTTTACAGGATTCTTATGCTAATATAAAATTATTGTTTTCGCATGATTATTTATCATAGCGTTATTTTATTAAATTTATAAAAATATTTTTGTGACCAAATACAAAGCGGTAAGCAATTTTATGAATTACTAACTAAAACTAACTAATGTTATGGGTTTATTTTCATTTATTAAAGGAGCTGGGAAAAAAATATTCGGCAGTAAAGACGAAACAACCAAGGAAGAAGTAGTTGTCACACCAAAAACTAAAACAGAATTATTAAAAGCAGAAATAGATCGTCTGGGTATACCTGTGTCAGGTCTTGATGTCTCTGTTTCAGAAATGGTAACGGTATCAGGGCAGACTGTTACCAATGCAGATAGAGAAAAAATCATTTTGGCAATGGGTAATATAGATTGTATTGGATGTGTAGAGGATAATATTACGGTAACCAACCCAGAACCAGAAGCTACTTTTTATGTAGTGAAAAGTGGAGATACGCTGTCTAAAATTTCTAAAGAGGTGTATGGGGATGCTATGAAATACAATGTGATTTTTGAAGCAAATACTCCAATGCTAGAGCATCCTGATAAGATTTATCCAGGGCAAACTTTGCGTATCCCTGTGTTGTAATACAAGAAATAATATACTATCAAAAAAGCAACTCCTTTGATAAGGAAAAGAGAGGTGTTGACTTTCTTTTCTTTATCATGAAACTCTATGAACTCTAGTGAAAATTGTGTTATCAATTTGATATGCTAAAAAATGAAAGTTAAGATATTTGTTATTCTTTTAGCGACTCTTTTTTTTTACAGTTGCTTGTAATAGAAAAGAGGGTAAAGAAAAAGATGTATTAGAGTATTATGACTCTTCTGGTACTTATGTAGGCCCAAATCATTCACAGTATAAACAATTTAAAGAATACGATTTTACTACAGAAGAGCAGTGGGATAGTCTGAATCGCCTTACTCAACATGCCAAACCAGTAGCCCGATATGCTGTTCATAAAGATTATAGAACATTTGGATGGCATATTTTCTCAAAAGGATCAGCATATAAGAGTTATGATTTTTCTTTGTTATGGGGGGTTTCATATTTTTCATATATGGTTAATGAGCAAACGGGGGGATATAACAATATTCATCAATGGAAAACGACTGCTTTGGTTGATAGTGCAAAGGTTAATAAATGTAAAGTGTTTCTTACTGTATCTAGTTTTGGGGAGAAAAAGAATGCCATCTTTTTAAAAAACCAAAAAGCTCAAAATACATTAGCAGATAGTTTAGCAGTATTATTAGCGTTAAGAAAAGCAGATGGAGTCAATATTGATTTTGAAGGTGTGTCGTCTAAATATAAAAAGGAGTTTAGTGATTTTGTAGTCAAGTTATCAAGTCACCTGCATAAGAAAAATCCTAAGTATATGGTTTCATTAGCATTATATGCAGTAGATTATCATAATATATTTGATATAAAATCTATTGATGCTTCAATAGACTTTTATACCCTTATGGCATATGATTATTATGGAGCATTTAGTAAACATGCTGGACCAGTATCTCCATTGAAAAGTAGTTCAAGATGGGGAAAACACAGTATAGAATCCTCGGTAGATTATTACCTTAAAGAAGGAGTAAGCCCAAGTAAACTTATTGTTGGATTGCCTTACTATGGAGATATATGGATAACCGAAGATAGCTCTATACCAAGTAAAACTAAAAAATTTCTTTCACATGATATGTACAGCACAACTCAAGAATTACTAGATACAAAAAAATATAAAATGAGTTTTGATACCATAAGTTCTACGCGATATGGTATACATGAAGAAAAAGGAGTGACGAAACAACTTTGGTTTGATGACAGCTTGTCGTTATCTTTGAAATATGATTGGATCAAAGAAAAAAAACTATCAGGAGTAGGTATATGGGCTTTAGGATATGATCATGGGAATACTAGGCTATGGGAGCTTTTGGCGGATAAATTTGGACAGGAAAAGTAGACTTAACCTTCTTGTAGTTTTTTTTTAAAAACAATAGAATAAATGGATAATTTAAATAAAGGTTATGTGTCTGTATCTGGAGGGCATGAGCTGTATTATGAAGTATATGGAAATCCAGATGGTATTCCTATATTGTTTTTGCATGGAGGGCCAGGAGCGGGTTTTTTCGAAATGGATAAACGTTTTTTTGATCCAAAAATACATAAAGTGATTTTTTTTGACCAAAGAGGGGCATCTAGGAGTAAACCATTTGGAAGTATAGTAAATAATGAAACTGATTTGTTAATTGATGATATAACACATTTGTTGAAGGTGTTAGGTGTTGAAAAAGTTGTTTTATTTGCAGGATCTTGGGGATGCACTTTAGCCTTAGTGTACGCAATTAAATTTCCTTTCAGAATCATGGGTATGATTTTAAGAGGTGTGTTCTTAGGGAATAAAAAAGCAATAGATCATTATATTAATGGAGGTGTTGAAATGTATTATCCAGAAGAATGGGAAAGGTTTGTAAAAGATATTCCTACTGCTAATAGAGAAAATATAGCCAAATTTTATCTCCAAAAGATGAAATCAAATTCAAGTACTAGTGAACGGTTTGCATATCAATGGGCTCATTACGAAATATCTATTTTCAAAAAAGGCATTAGTTCAAAAGAAGTGGAAAATATTATAGAGTTATACCCATATCAATCTTTGGCTATTTTAGAAGCACATTACCTGTCAAATAATTGTTTTATTGAAGAAAATTATATTTTGAATAATATACATTTTATAAAAAATATTCCTGTTTCAATAATACAAGGAAGACATGATGTTATTTGTCCTCCTATATTTGCATATCAATTACATCAAAAATTGAATAAATCAAATTTATTGATTGTAGAGGCAGCACATTCAGATTCTGAGCCTGAAATAGAGAAAAATTTGATAAGTGAATTGCAAATTTTAGTGGGTAATTTGATTCCGTTTAATTGAGTTTATTTTAGAATTCGATAGATCGGATATCTCATATGGGCTTTCTCATAGTTATTAGATTGTTTATGTAACCAAGCAAGTTGAGTATACCAATTATTGGCAAAAGCAGTGTCTTTTTTCTTATGCTCAAACCTGATTTGTAGTTCTGTATTGTTTTTTAATAAATCAGTCGCTTTATCCTCCCAGACATAAGGAGAAAATCCTTCTTTTTGCTGTAAGATTGTATCAAAAAAGTTCCATGCAAAAAAAGAATCAAGAGCTTGGGGTTCTAGAGTCTCTATAAGATACCTAAATGCTTTTTGATCAGTATTAACTATAATGTCTCCTTTTGACAAAAAAACCTTTTCTGTATTTGAACTCACAGATACCTGATTATGCAAGTAATGTCCCTCATATGGTGTTTTTCTTGTTGTATACTCTTTTATGTGATACACTTCTACAGTAATGATAGTATCCTTTTTTAGGACATCAAAAATCACTTTGTTTACTTCTAATAATTGAATAACATTCCACCAGCCTTGAGGAATAACATAGGATTTTGGGATAGTAATTTCTGTAGTAGGGGTAAAATAGTTTTTATAAATAACCTTTTTGTTATAAGGTTTGTTTTGATCGTATTTCAAGCGTTTTGATTTGGTTATTTTACTGTCTATAAATTCTCCTTCATACCCTTTGAAATCAAATTTTGTAACTTGTGTAGTGTCTACTTTCCAGTGTATAGGATATTTTTTATGTGTAGACTGTTTAGCAAATTTTTCGTTTCGCAATAAACGTATTTTTTCTCCATCTTTTTCAATAATATCAATCATTGATTTTATGATTTCATACGTGCCTTTTACTCTTTGTTTGTAGGGTTTTAGCATATGAGTTTCAATCATCATCCCCAGAGTATTCCATAATGTGGTGTATCCTGTAGAATATCTGGGAGAATCCATAAATTGAGTCCATCCTTTTTCAGGAGTAGTCCCCCATACATTTACATAAGGAGTGATATCCCATTTTTTTGCCTTGAGCAAAGTTTCTAGTTGTGGGTGCATTTCTTGATGTAAATAACTACCTAGTTTACCACCAAGTTTATTATGTTGTGTAAATAAATGAGTTAAGGTGTATTGGTAATCAGCACCATTACTAACATGATTGTCAATAAATACATCAGGTTGTACTAGATGAAAGATTTTAGCAAAGGATCGAGCATTCTTTGTGTCACTTTTTATAAAGTCACGATTTAAGTCATAATTGCGAGAATTACCTCTAAAACCGTATTCTTTTGGACCATTTTGATTAGTTCGGGTACCAGAATTTCTATTCAATGCCCCTCCTATATTGTATATAGGAATGGTAACCAGAACGGTAGCAGAGGGAGGTTTGATTTTACCTTGGGCGATATCTCTATATAATAACATAGTTGCATCAATACCATCACTCTCTCCAGGGTGAATTCCGTTATTAATAAAAAGAATACGTTTAGATTTTCTTATTGTCTCAAAATCAAATATAGCCTCAGGGTTTAGGGTAACGATATGTAAAGGGTAGCCACTATCTGTTGTACCTACTTCTTGAATATGGATTGTAGGGTATGTATCAGATAGTTGTTTGTAATAGGAGATTACCTCATTGTATGTAGGGGTTTCTGTACCCTTACTTGTTTCAAATAATGTGGTAAAGTCAATTTTTTGAGATTTTTCTGTATCAGAAGTATTACAGGAGATAATGCTTAGAAAGCTGAAAAATAGAAAGACTTTTTGCATCAGGATAGTGTATAAAAAAGTTAAATATACTAAAGTTTTCAAGTTTTAAAATCCTCCAGAATCATTTAGTACAATTTTGTGATATACGGCATAAGAAATTGATTTTACTTGCCAACCCATAAAATAACTGTACTTTTGCACCCTCAAATATCATAATTATGACTGAGTTTGTAAGAAAGATTATTCCGAATGCTAAAGATGATGTATTGGCTGGAATTACGGTATCATTAGCTATGATACCCGAAGTAGTAGCTTTTGCCTTTGTAGCTCAGATAGACCCTTTGGTGGCATTATCGGGAGCTTTTATAATAGGGTTAATAACGGCAATTTTTGGAGGTAGACCAGGGCTAATTTCTGGAGCAGCAGGTGCAGTAGCAGTTATTTTTGTACATATGATATCAGAAGGACATGCAAAAGGAATGGCTTTTGATGTTCCTGTAGAAAATATGGGGTATTATTATCTGTTAGGAACAGTAATACTAATGGGAATTATACAAGTAGGAGCTGGAGTATTAAAGTTAGGACGTTTTGTACGTTTGATACCACATTCTGTAATGATGGGGTTTGTAAATGGTCTTGCTATTGTGATTTTTATTGCACAGGTAAAGATGTTTTCTCATAAAAAATTAGAAATAGGTATTGATGGTGTAAAAAAATATATAAATATACCAATGGAAGGGGCTGAGTTGTACACTACAATCGGTTTTGTTTTACTCACAATGGGGATCGTTTGGTTATTGCCAAAGATAACAACCAAAATACCTGCAGCATTAACGGCAATATTGGTAACATCAACTGTTGTTATTTTGGGTAAGTTCAAGGTAAGTACTGTGGGTTCTTATATTAAAGAAGGAGGCGGAGCTGGGTTGTCTGGTGAGTTTCCGACACCAAACATGGAATTCTGGCAGTATATACCTTTTACATTAGACACGCTTACTTTTATACTACCATATGCTTTTTTAGCGGCCTCAGTAGGATTAATTGAATCATTGATGACTATGAATTTGGTAGATGAACTTACAGAAACCAGAGGTAGTGGTAATCGTGAATGTGTAGCTCAGGGAGCTGGAAACATTTTGAGTGGATTGTTCGGAGGTACAGGAGGATGTGGTATGATAGGACAAACTGTAATAAATATTAATGCAGGAGGTAGAGGAAGGTTGTCTGGTGTAATGATGGCATTGACACTACTTACCTTTTTATTATTTGCAGATGAATATATAGAGCAAGTTCCTATAGCAGCATTAGTAGGAGTAATGGTTATGATGGTAATAGAAACATTTGCATGGTCTAGTTTTCGTATTCTTAGAAAAATACCTAAGGCAGATGCAATTGTATTGATTATCGTTTCTGCGGTAACGGTTATTTATGACTTGGCAATTGCTGTTTTTGTTGGAGTTATTATTTCAGCATTGGTTTTTGCTTGGGAAAATGCAAAACGAATTCGTGCTCGTAAACACATAAAAGAAGATGGTACCAAGGTATATGAAATCTGGGGCCCATTGTTTTTTGGATCAATACAAGATTTTAATAACAAGTTTGATGTTAAAAATGACCCTGAATTTGTTGAAATTGATTTT
The DNA here is from genome assembly GCF_002924285.1 of Aquimarina sp. I32.4. Classification (NCBI taxonomy): domain Bacteria; kingdom Pseudomonadati; phylum Bacteroidota; class Flavobacteriia; order Flavobacteriales; family Flavobacteriaceae; genus Aquimarina; species Aquimarina sp. I32.4. The sequence goes on from NZ_PGUB01000047.1 coordinate 37,328, forward strand.
ATGGAATCCAGAGTATCTGATCATTCTGCACTAGAAGCAATATTTGCTTTGGTAGGAAAATATCAAGATGCAGAAAAAAAAATTAAAATAAAACACCTTAGCGATGAGTGTCAAGCATTAATGATCAAAGCCTCGCCAAAATTAGCTAGTGTAATAGAGCATGATATTGATGACCCTAGATATCATGTGATGGCAAAAGCATTGGAGTAATATATACATACAGAACAATAAAAAGTAAGGTTGGTGTTTTTTAACACCAACCTTACTTTTTATTGTTCTTTTTTTAGAAGATACATATTCTCATTGAGAATTTGAGATTTATCAGTAATACGATAGTCTAAAGTGTATGTTTTTGATAACTCAAATTCATCTTTATGCTCCTCTAGAGAATACCCATCTATAGTATGATAGTATTGATTAGGTATTGTTTGATGTCTAAAAGTATCATTGGTATCGTTATGACTATCAAAATAATGTAATAATCGGTGGTATACAGCAGTATCTTCTATCTCAGGAAGATAAGACACGCTCCCTATTATATCGCCTGATTTTTGTAATTGATTAAAAACATCAAATAGCTTATCTGTCGTTGAAGTGTCTAAAAAGAAAAAAACACCTTCAACAAGAATAAAAACAGGTCTTTTTTTGATCAAAGGTTGTAGTATTGTGATGATTTCTTTTGCCGTTTTTGTATTAAAATCAAGAGCAGTATAAGTAATTTCTCGATGTGGTAATTTACCTTCTGCAACCCAACGGTCAACATGTTCTTTTTTATAATCAATAATATCTTGTTTATCAATTTCTATAGTAGATACAGAAGCGCTCATCTGAAATTGATACATGCTAAATCCAGCTCCAAAATTGATTAATGTACCACCATTGTGCTTGGTGAAAAATGAGCTCATTCGTTCGTAGAAAAAACGATTTCTCAAACTATGTAAAATTGCTTCGTCTTTAGAAATAGATGTTAGAATTATAGAAATCAATAATTCTGTTTTGGGGTTGTTCCATAATTTGGCATAGATATCCTTACTTATATCCTCGTGATATGACCTATATGTTGATACAATAAATGCAGTTTCATGAATTTGCATAGATAGATGAATTTAGTGTGGATCTAAAATATCAAATTTAAAAGAGAAAATAAACTGTAAAATAAAAAGATAGATCAAGAGGTACTAAAAGAGGGTGTACGACAAATTTCCCATTATGCTGCATTTTGGCATAATTGTTTGATCCTGAGTTCTTGTTTGCTTTTATATACTACTCTTAGTTGCGCCATTTGTTGAAAACCTTCCATAGTCCATCGCTGCCCAGATAACTTCA
>NZ_PGUB01000048.1:0-38581 GCF_002924285.1 Aquimarina sp. I32.4
AGAAAGTATGAGTAATGAACTTATAAAATCTATAGTAAGTAATCATCACTACTTAGACGCATTTATGCGAAATTAATATCCGTAAATTGTATAATAATAAAAAAATAATATATGGTTAAAACAAAATTTATACTTCTCCTAGTAGTAGGACTGCTTGCAAGCAGTATGTATTCACAGCAAAATAAAGATACTATGACCAATCAAGAAATCGTTAAAAAGTTTTTAAACGGATTTAATGACCCAGCCAGAATTCAAGAATCATTAAGAGTACTCGCAGATGATTACAAGTTTAAAAACCCGATGGTAGAACTCAATTCAAAAGCTGAATTCATAGCATTAGCACAAGAAATAGGTGAGGTATTAACGGGAGTTAATGTAATCAATACCGCAGAAAACGGTAATTGGGTAGCCGCCTATTATGAATTTAAATCATCGATATCAGGCTTAGAAAGTAATATGGCATCAGAATGGTTCAGATTAGAAAAAGGGATCATTCGAGAATCTCATTTAATTTATGATGCTTCAGGGTGGAGAAAAGTATATGAGCAAATAAAAAAATAAAAACTACCTTCTTTTTCAAATTGAATTCTTTTAAACTTAAAAAGATAACAGCTCTTAAATTGAGGAGTTGTTATCTTTTGTTTAGACTATGGTTTATTTCTACCAAAATAAGAGTCTCTTCAAACTCCTTAAATATGGGGTAACACAAGAAATTGCATGTTCGTTTGCGCGGTTTTTCAGAACGCTAATAAAGGAAAATAGTATCGCGAGAATCTCTGTTGTAAATGTAAAACCGAAAAATTCTAAATGTAAAATGATAAAGTAAAAGCGTCTCACTACTCAATTCTAAATACTCAATACTATCTCTTAAATAATAAAGTAAAAAATATTGAACACCGAATACTGAACCCCCAATATCAAAGTTCGCCAACTACTCACTACTCACTACTCACTACTATCTTTTAAAATGTATCGAGAACAAATTATTTTGCGACAAAAACTTATATTAAATTCATGTCGACCAGAAAATAAAAGAGTCTAAAAATGCAATAAATTAAAAAAGCATCGTCTTTTTAATCAAAGCCCCTTCATAAAAGGTTTAATGGATTTAGAATCAGAAAATAGTAGAAAACTTAAAGATTTTTTTGGAAGAGAATATGAATCTCTCAAAAGGTATGTGAGCACTAAAATCAGTGACACAGCCAATCGGGATGCAGAAGATATAATCCAAGATGTAGCTTTAAAGCTATTTTCGGGAGCAGATAGGTATGCACCAATTAATAATGTAGCAGGTTTTGTTTACAGATCGATCAAAAACAAAATCATAGACGTTATGCGAACTACAAAAAAGACCAATTCTGTAGATACAGATAAAGACTTATTAGAATTAGCAGAAGCACTACATCAATCAAACGATAGCTATACCTCTGATCAGATGATAGCAGTATTAAAAACTTGCATCCAGCAGCTAAAACCAGCTTATAAAGACATCATTATAGCAGTAGATTTTGAAGGATATACCTATAGAGAGATTTCGAGAGAAACAGGAATATCGATAGGAACGCTAATGTCTAGAAGACATAGAGCCGTTGGAATATTATATAAAAAAATTGAATTAGAAATTAATAAAAAAAACAGGAAATCATGACAAGCTTTTTCACTCATAAGTTCAGAGAAAAATCACCTATAGAGATTGTAGGAATAATTATTTTTGGTGTAATTGCTATCACAGGATTAGCCATTTTATTTGGTTTTGTAATCATGTGGCTATGGAATTGGCTAATGCCAGATATTTTTGGACTCACTACCCTTACATACTGGCAAGCAGTAGGCTTGTTTATACTCCTCAAAATATTTCTTGGAGGTTGTTGTGGCGGTAGTAGCAAAAGCTCGTCAGAAAAATCAAAAGATGAATGTAAGAAAGATTCGAAAACTGATTTTTCAAAGTGGAAATACTATGATAAATTTTGGAAAGAAGAAGGAGATCAACATTACAAACAATATATAGAACGACAATTAAACCAAGCCCCAGAGGACCCCTCAGAATCAGATGTAGAATAATATTAAACCTTATGATGGAGTTACTAATATTTCAGACAGATATCAAGACAAAGAAAAAGGTGAAATCCTTAAAACCCATATTAAGCAATCATTCAGACATTATAGACTGGTCAATTGATCTCGAAGATATTGATAATGTACTTAGAATTGAAGCCACAGCAAACCTATCAGAAAAAGAAGTTATAGATCTGTTACAAGTAGAAGGCTTTTGTATTGAGACATTACCAGATTAAAGAAGAAGTGTCGTTACAGCTCAGAATCCATATAAGAAAACGCAACGCCTGTTCGAGTGATTTTTTGGAATACTAATCAGAGAAAATTTGTTGACAACCAACCATCTCGCCACTTCATTTTCTGTTCTCCCAGTACAAGCTGGGAACAAAGCAGTACTTATTACGTTGTGATAGATTTCAGTCAATCTACACTAGAATAGCAAATGCTTTGAAATACTGAATATTGAATATCGATTTTCTCAATTCTCAATTCTAATTACTCATTACTAAATAACAATCAACCAAATTTGATATAAATAATTGCAGACACCTTTTTATGTATATAAAACTCCCTAGCTTTGTAATCCCTGTCAAATTGATACAAGATTAATAGCACATGATGATTTTTTATGTAATAGGTATTGCAAACAAACCCTCAGACTTTATAGAAGCGCAACAGCAATATATGTCAAAAATCAATGTATTTAGTGGCGGAAAACGTCATTATGAATTGGTTAAAAAATCGCTACCACAAGATCATCAATGGATACCCATTCAATCCCCAATGGAAAAGGTATTTGAAGCCTATGAGGAAACAAACCAACCTATTGTTGTTTTTGCCTCAGGAAATCCACTGTTTTACGGCTTCTCCAATACATTACAAAACAAATATCCAAATGCTCAAATTATAACGACTCCTTATTTTAGTGCCATTCAGTTACTAGCAAATGCAATGAGTATCAATAGTAATTCTCTGCAAACGATAAGTGTTCATGGCAGAACATGGCAAGCACTAGATACAATTCTTATGCAGCAAAAAGAACTTATAGGAGTACTCACCGATACCAAGAAAACACCAGCCCGTATTGCCAAGAGGATGCTAGATTACGGATATGATAATTATAAGATGTATGTAGGAGAAGATATAGAAGGAGCACAAGAAAAATTTTATGAGTTATCACTAGAAGAGGCCTCGGTAACAGAGTTCTATCCTTTGAACTGTATGTTACTTAAAAAAGAATCCCATAGACATATTGATTTTGGGATACAAGATCAGGACTTTGTAGGATTGCCCAACAGGCCCAAAATGATTACCAAAATGCCAGTTCGATTAACCACATTACATTTTCTAGACATTTTAAAAACAGAAACCTTTTGGGATATAGGGTTTTGCACAGGATCAGTAAGTATTGAAGCCAAATTGAGAAATCCCAACATAGATGTAATCTCTTTCGAAAAAAGACCCGAATGCAAGGACATTCTTCTAGAAAACCAAAAACGCTTTGGCATTCTTGGAATTGAGGCTGTAATGGGCGATTTTTTTGAACAAGACCTAAGTCGTTTTCCAACTCCTGACACCATATTTATAGGAGGACACGGGGGCAAACTAGAAGCATTATTTATCAAAATTGCCCCTTTTATACATCCTCAGACAACCATTGTAATCAATGCCGTACAAGAAAGCTCAATCCAAGCATTCAAAGCAGGATGCAAGCACATAGCATATAACATTGCAGAAGAATGTATCATAGCCGTAGATCAGCATAACCCAATAACCATACTCAAAGCAAAAAGTAACAAAACAACCATAAAAACACCCTAAATCAAAGTAACTTCTGGTATCTTTGTCAATGATAGTAATAACAGACAATTTGTTTTTATTACGGTAAAATCAAAACGATAAATAGCACAATAGCTTCTTCTAAGAAAAACACATGTCAGAACACACTATAAAAGTAGCCATACTTTGTTTTACAGATCAAGGCGTATCGATTGCCAAAACATTGCAAAAAGAATTCTATCGCTCCAGGCTTTTTACCACTAGAAGTATAGAAACAGCTAAAGATATAAAGCAAATAGATTCGGTATCAGAATTGATGCAAACATCTTTTCATACCTATGATGCTTGGATTTTTGTAGGAGCATTAGGAATCTGTGTACGCAGTATAGCTGGGTATATCAAAGATAAAGCAACAGACCCAGCCGTAATAAATGTTGATGACCAAGGCAAGTTTGCACAAGCCGTACTCAGTGGGCATATAGGCAAAGCCAATACACTCACCGCTCAAATAAGTAGAATCCTCAACGCACAAGCCGTATTATCTACATCCAGTGATTTACAAGAACTATGGGCTTTAGACACACTCGCAGAAACATACAAGTGGAAAACAAAAAGTAGTATTCCCCTTAATACCATCATCTCATTATTTGTCAATAGAAAACCCACCGCATTAGTTGTAAAAGTAAAAGACAAAGGAACGCAGTATCTAGAAAAAACATGTCCAGATTTTGTAGATATCTACTATACAATAGAAGATTGCGATACAACACAATACGAATTACTTATATATGTAGGGTATGAGGAATTATCCACAGCAATAGCAACACTAGCATTCTATCCCCCGTGCATTGCATTAGGTAGTGGGTGTGCAAAAGACATAGAGCCTCATTTATTTATAGAAGGAATCACACAAGAGCTCAAAAAACAAGGAATTGCTATAGAAAGTCTATGTGGTATAGGCTCAGCAACCATCAAAAATGAAGAGCAAGCCTATCTTGATTTTGCAGAAGAACAAGACTTTCCGTTTATCACCTATTCAGGAGAAGAGCTCAATACAATCACAGTAGCCAATCCATCAGAAGTAGTAAAGAAAAAAGTAGGAGTCTACGGAGTTTCAGAAGCCGCCGCCGCATTAATTTCGGGTCAGTCAGTATGGATGACAGAAAAAACAAAAAGCATTACCCCGTCTGGTAAGAAATTTACCTATGCGCTAAGTATATTGAAGAATTATGAACGCAAAGCCAGTATAGCCATAGTAGGAGCAGGATCAGGAGACCCAGAACTATTGACACTAAAAGGGCAATACATCCTAGAAAACGCAGACTGTATCCTATATGCAGGAAGTCTGGTGCCAGAAGCCTTGACACATATGGCAAAAGAAGGAGCACTAGTACGTAACTCGGCCTCGATGACACTAGAAGAGCAAGTAGCTATCATGGATCAGTATTATGCAGAAGGTAAATCTATCGTACGCCTGCACTCAGGAGACCCATCTATATATGGAGCTATACAAGAACAGATGACTATTTTTGATGAAAAAGGATATGAGTATTATATCGTTCCTGGAATATCATCATTTCAGGCCGCCGCCGCATACCTCAAATCAGAATTTACCATACCAGAAGTAGCACAAACCATTATCCTTACCCGTGGTGAAGGAAACACACCAATGCCAGAGCACGAAAAAATTGCTGATATGGCAAAGTTAAGAGCTACTATGTGTATTTTCTTGAGTGTAGGTATTGCCAAAAAAATACAAACACAACTATTAGAACATTACCCAGCAAACACCCCACTAGCAGTATTATATCGAGTAAGTTGGGAAGATGAACAGGTGTGGACAGGAGAGCTGTCACAACTCACCACGATTATCAAAGAAAATAAACTATCACGCACCGTACTTATAGTAGTAGGAGAAGCCGTAGGAGCCCGTAAAAACAGATCGTGGTTATATGATGACAAATGGCATCATATCTTTAGGAAAAAAGAAAAACAAATCAAATGATACTCGTTTTCGGAGGCACTACAGAAGGGAAACAGGTCGCCAAAATATTAGACGAATTACAATCCCCATATTATTATTCTACAAAAACCAAAGTAGCATATACAGGAAAAGGAACTCCTATACACGGGGCAATGACAAGAGAAGACATAGAAAATTTTTGTCACAAGCATACAATTACGCATATCATCAATGCATCACATCCTTTTGCAGTACAATTGCACCAAACAATTGCCGCACTTTCGTTGCCCATACCCTTGATACGTTTTAACAGAAAATTTGCTCCCAGAGTAATTCACCCTCTGGTGACATATGTGGATAGTTTTGAAGAAGCAATAGCACATTTCAAAACAAAAAACTATCATTCATTACTAGCATTATCAGGAGTTCAAACCATAGAAAAATTAAAAACATATTGGAGAAACTATACCACATGGTTTCGTATTCTGGATAGAGATACCTCTAGAGTTATTGCTCATCAGGCAAATTTTCCTGAGAAGAATTTACTATATGGATATCCACAAACCAAAGATGAAGAGATAGAACTATTCAACAAACTAGCCCCCGATGTGATCCTTACCAAAGAAAGTGGAAGCAACGGAAAATTAGACCAAAAAATAGCAGCAGCACAAGCAGTAGAAATTCCGATAGTCATTCTCAAAAAGCCCAAACTTTCTAATCGGTATCTTTGTATAGACACCACAACAAAATTAATCGATATTGTAAGCTAACCTTTGGGAGAATTACAAGACATACCAGACAAACCACTACGCAGAGGATACACCACAGGAGCCTGTGCAACTGCCTGCACCAAAGCAGCATTATGGAGTTTGGTTACTCAACAAAAAATAACCCAAGTACAAGTACAATTACCCATAGGAGAAGAAGTAACTTTTCAAGTACGATGTATCTCGATTACCTCAGAAAAAGCAACCTATAGCACCATAAAAGATGCAGGAGATGACCCCGATGTAACCCATAATGCAGAGATTATAGCAATCATATCCCTTGATGATACAGGAACAATTAGGTTCAAAAGAGGAGAAGGAGTAGGATTGATCACCTTGCCAGGGCTAGAAATCCCTGTAGGAGAACCAGCAATCAATCCCGTGCCCAGAGATATGATGCGAGTGGTATGCCAAAAAATACTATCCGATTACCAACTCGAAAAACGAGGAGTAAACATAACCATCGCAGTAACAGATGGTGAGAAAATAGCCAAAAAAACATTAAATAGTCGATTAGGAATACTGCATGGCATCTCGATATTAGGAACTACAGGTATCGTCACACCATTCTCTGCCGCTTCATACATAGCCAGTATTCAACAAGGAATCGATGTCGCTATCGCAAACGGAGAAACAGAGTTATTAATCAACTCAGGAGGGCGAAGCGAGAAAATGCTGAAAGCCATATTCCCCGATATCACAGAAGTATCATGTATTCATTATGGCAACTGGATACAAGAAACGTTTGAAAAGATTTACCAATCCCCGCAGATCACCAAAGTAGCCATGGGGATCATGTTGGGCAAAGCCACAAAACTGGCACAAGGCAGAACCAATACCCATAGTGGGAAAACGACCTGGGATAAAAATTTTATATACCAATTAGCAAAAGAAGCAGGGTATTCTGAGCAAGTAGCCAGTAAAGTTTTAGTACTAAATATGGCTGGGCGTTTACGAGAAATTTTTACTTTTGCAGCACAGGAAAAATTTTATCAAAAACTAGCAGAACAATGTCATTATCATTGTCAGAAAATAGCCCCGCATATAGCACTCACTATCTATCTGATTAATACTGATGGCAACTATATAACCTATACCTTATGAACGTAATGAACCTTGTAAGACCCCTAATTGCAGGAGTACTACATTCCTTTGAACCCGACCACATGTCAGCAGTATCCGTATTGGCAGCAGAAAATGTTATTCAGAAAAAGAAAATGTCTTTCAAGACAGCAATCACAGCCTCACAATGGGCATTGGGGCATTCTGTAACCTTACTTCTTTTCGGGGGGATTGCCTTATTATTCAGAACCGCATTACACGCTTTTGTACAAAGCATCTCTTTCTGGGCAGAATTTTCTGTAGGACCTATTATGATATGGCTAGGTGTTATGGCAATTAAAAGAAACCATAAGATCAATGAGATGATGGCAGATCACAAAAAGATAGAAGAGCATGATCACGTTGCAGGGAACCCGATTCACCTACATGGTAAAAAAGGTGAAGAAATTGCCATGAATCCCATGAATAAGTCTTTTTGGGTAGGCATGGTACATGGATTAGCAGGAACAGGAGGAGCACTTACTTCAGCATTGGTCATTAGCGCAAACACCATATCAGATGCTATTTTTATATTGATAATAGAATCCGTAGGGATAATTATTTCTATGGCAGTATATAGTTATGTATTGATTTTTGCCATGAGTCGTTTTATAGAGCGTAATGTAGCAGTATTCAAATGGATGAATGCCGTTGTAGGAATACTCTCTGTTTTAATTGGTATAACCGTATTGCACAGTGTGCTTTTTGCATAAGTTGTAGGTTCTCGATACACCACTATGACGGCGTATTCGAGGTGACAAATAATAGTAATACTAATAGGATAATGTTTGTTTGAGTGTTTTCCATCAAGTACCAACTGTCAACGACTCATTACTTCATTTTCTGTCCTCTCAGCGTAGGCTGAGAACCAAGGAGTACCTATTGCGTTGTGATAGATTCTGGTCTACACTGAAATGATAATGTAAAAAAACCGAACACACAATACCAAAGTTTTCAAATAACCATCAACCATCTTACGACGAATCAATCTTTGTGACAAAAAAAGAGCATTTTATTATGGTACATTCAAATGATAAATAGTATTATTGACGTATTAAAAATAGAATAAAACATGCCGTATAATATTGTACTTGTTGAACCCGAGATACCAACGAACACTGGTAATATAGGGAGGCTTAGTCTAGCATCAGGATCAAACTTACATTTGGTAAAACCGTTTGGTTTTGAATTAAGTGATTCGCGATTAAAAAGAGCAGGATTAGACTATTGGAAACATATTTCGGTACATATCTATGACAGTATCGATGAATTTTATGCTGTGAACAAAGATAAGAACATGGTATACCTATCAAGTCATGCAGAAAAAGATCATTATGCAATCCCTTATGAAGACGATATGTTTTTTGTGTTCGGAAAAGAATCTGTAGGGCTTCCAGATGATATAACCACTCAATACCCAGACAAGTTATATAAAATCCCCATGTATAGTGACAAAATAAGAAGCCTTAATCTAGCTAATGCGGTAAGCATAGTTGTATACGAAGGAATACGAAATAGTATAATTTAGACTTCAAACACCCACTCACGCGTCTTTTTGACGAAGTGTTTAGCTTTGTCAGTTGAATTTTTAGGTCTTTGAGTTAAAATTTTAACTCAGTTTGTTGAAATTTCAACCCCTAAAGCTGAATTTTTAACTCATCGGGTTAAAAACTTCGTCTTTTTTGCTAAACGGAACGTCTTTTTGACCCAACAGAAGGTCTTTTGGGTGAAACGGGTATCAAAATCCCCCTCATTTTTTACCAATTACTATAGTTTTTGCCCATTAGATAGTAAAACTCCATAGAACTGAGGATACAATACACCCTGTTCTGACGATTGATCCCATGCTTTGTATATACGAGATTTGTAGTATTAAATAATTTAAAAAACTATAAGATGAAAAAACAAAACATGAGCAACCAAGAAACAGAACAAGTAGCGGCAACTGCAAAATCAGGAATCACACCAGATCCAAACCACCAAGATACCCCTAAACCAGATGGAGGAGATACAGGCTCTAATGAAAGAGAAGATGAAGACGAAAAACCAGGAGATAATATCTTTAAATAAGAGATTGGGATATAAAAGGCTTTCTATATCTTTAGTATAAGGATAGAAAGCCTTTTTTGTTAACCACATAAATGTATGCTACTACATGAGAAAAATAAAACAGCTGCTACTATTAGTTTGTATGATATCAAGTGTTTTAGGATTTAGCCAACATTCAAAAACCATAGATAGTTTACAGCTATTAATATCCAAACAAAAAGGAATCAAACGTGCCCAAACCTTAAATGAATTGTCCTGGCAATACGCAAAGAAAAATGATTCATTGGCAATAGCGTATGCACAACAGGCAAGAAAAAGTAGCGATTCTCTGGGATATACTGCAGAATTGGCCACGAGCTATATACGATTAGGAACTGTGTATCTAAATGCTAATCGGTTTCAAGAAGCAGAAGATAACTTAAAAATAGCCTTGCAACTAGAAGAGAAAGAAAATAATATCTCAGGCATTGCCAGAGCGAAAATACAATTAGGAAAGTTGTATAAAAAATTAAGAAACTATGATAAAGCAATCCAATTGTACAATGAGTGTATAGTCATTCAAGAGCAACAGGAAAATAAAAAAAAGATAGCCAGAATTTATGGTAACCTTGGATCTCTCTATGAAGATAGAAATGATCCTATAAAAGCATTAGAATATTACCATAAGAGTATAAAATTTAGAGATTCTATAGGAGATAAAAAAGGGTTAATTATTTCGTATAAAAACATAGGGGCATTTTATAATGATTTAAAACAATATCAAAGAGCCTTGATAGAACTAAAAAAAGGACAAAAGTTAAGTTTAGAATTAAAAGACTCTATTCAGTTGGCTAGTATTTTAAATAATGAAGGGTTGTCCTATAACCATCTGCAAAAACTAGATTCAGCACTTATCTGTTTTAACCATAGCTTAGTTATTAAAGAGAAAATTAATGATAAAAATAAAGAGGCTGTATATAATAATATTGGATTAATAAAAGAGAAAAAAAATAAACTAGAAGAGGCTATAAATTTTTATAATAAAAGTATTGCAGTAGCTGTACAGAATAATAATTCAATCCAATTAATAGATACATATCATCTATTGGGTAGAACATACAAGAAAAAAGAGCAATATAACAAAGCCTTGGCCTATTATTTTGATGCTTTGCAACTTGCAGAAAAATATCACAAAGAATATCGAAGATTAGATGTTTTATCAGGGATAGGAGAAGCTTATGAGCAGTTGCAAGACTATAGAAACGCACATGTCTATAACGAAAAACATATCACATTAAGAAACCAAATAGAAAAAAAAGCCAGAGAGAACGAACAAGCAATACAGATGTTGAATGAAGAACGGCATAAGAACAAGCTCTTACAAATAGAAAAACAAAAAACAGAAGCAGAAAGCAAAACAAAAAACACACAGCTAACATTTTTGTTAATAGGAAGCGCATTGATGGTTATATTATTTTTTGTACTATTTAGAAGCTACCGATTAAAAAAGCAAAACCAGATTGCAATACAAAACGAAAAAATAAAACAAGGGGAAATAGAAGAATTACTAAAAAATCAAGAACTAAAATCTATACACGCAATGATCGATGGGCAAGAAAAAGAACGCAAACGAATTGCGCAGGATTTACACGATCGATTAGGCAGTATGCTATCTGTAGTCAAAATTCATTATAAATCTGTAGAAGACAATCTAGAAAAAATGAAAGCAGATTCCAAAACACAATACGAGAAAGCCAATGAATTACTAGATGAAGCCTGTGTAGCCGTACGAGAGATATCTCATAATATGGTATCAGGAGTACTCACCAAATTTGGACTCATTCCTGCATTACGCGAATTAAAACAAAATCTGGAAAGCACGGGTACTTTAGAAATAGAGTTGATAGACTACGGATTTGATGACCGAATAGACAACGAACTAGAAATTAATATCTATCGTATTATTCAGGAATTGATAGGAAACATCCTTAAGCATGCCAATGCCAAAGAAGTAAGCATACAACTACTTAAAAGAGAAACAACAATCAACATTACCGTAATCGATGATGGAGATGGTTTTGATACCACAGCCATAGCCAATTATTCTGGAATGGGAATCAAAGGAATACAATCCAGAGTAGAAAATTTACAAGGAGAAGTAGCATTTGATTCTGGTAGAGGAAATGGTACTACCGTTACCATCGATATCCCTGTTGATCCAAAAAAACATACATTATGACATATACCAAACCAATAAAAGTACTCATAGTAGATGACCACCAAATTGTGATCGATGGCATTCGTTCTTTATTAAAAACCAGTCATGATATCCATATTGTAGGAGAAGCTCTTCATGGCAAAGAAGCGTTAGATATACTAGCCACCAAAGAAGTCGATATCATTATTCTGGATATAGAAATGCCGATAATGGGAGGAATAGAAGTTACCAAAATAGTCAAAGAAAAATATCCAGATACTAGAGTATTGATACTTACTATGTACGATACACTCGAATTTGTACAACAAGCAACAGAAATAGGGGCAGACGGCTATATCCTAAAAAATAAAGGAGCCGAAGAACTAGAGCAAGCATTGCAAACATTGGCCAAAGGTGATGAATATTACGGTAAAGAAGCCAATAAAACATTGCGAACAGGCGTGCGGAAAAAAAAGAAAGGAGATCAAGACAAAATACAACTCACCAAGAGAGAACGCGAAGTATTACAGCTAATAGCCGAAGGAAATACCACCCCACAAATAGCCAAAAAATTGTTTATAGCCCATAGTACTGTAGAAACACACAGGCGTAACCTTATAGAAAAAACACAAGTAGAACACTCTACCAAAGGACTTATTAAATATGCAATTCAAAATGACTATATAAAGTAATATCCTGTGTCTTTTTATAGTGAAACAAAGAAAAACTAGACCAGTTACACGTTGAATTTAGTGTAAAAAAGAAAATCAACTATTTTTTGTTTATGCAAAGAAGAAAAAGTCAGCATAGCCATAGCTACGGTTAATTTTTATTCTGAAGCATAGGCGAAAAAGAGAATTTTATTGCGGTAAATTCAACGTGTAAATGGTATTACATCGAGAATTGATATTTTTTATAACCCCAGTATACACTGGGGTTTATTTATGGATTTTTGCCATTCCAGCGCAGGTAGGAATCCATAAAATACATGCTATAAATATCCTCAGTTCTGAGGATAAAATTTCCATAATACTGCTGTTTTACAGGAGCTTTTATAAGCTCAACTTTGTAAGTATAAATAACTAATCATACTTATAATGCAAAGTTTACAGATAGAATATTCAAAAGAGGTAGCCCGCGAATTAGGAAAAATAGCAGTATACCTGCCAGGAGAAGACGTGGCAGTAGGAGATATACTTACTTTTCCTTTTGGTAAAAGAGGATTACTTAATAAAACAGCTCCGTTAGGGAGTTTTCAAAGGATTACCAGTCTTAAAAACCTAAGAATAGGACAGCCAAAAGTCAGGCAATCAGAAAGCCCTGACAGCTATCGGTTTACCAGTAAAAAAGCCGTTCAGTTTAATTTTGGAACCAAAGCACAGGCAGACCTAGCCAACAATGCACTACCCAAGGCAAACGGAGAATTGCAAATCAAACTATCGGCAGAAGGAGCCATCTGTTTTTTTGCCCTTAATTGTACCAAAACATCTCTAGAAGACATCACCGCTCTAGAAAACGAAATCAATGCCAAAGGAAAAAAAATGCTGTGGGAAGATACCTATTTGGTAACCTCGGTAACGACCGCCCAAAAAGCATTGATCATACAATCCAAAAGTAATGAATCAGAACTTACACTAGCGGGAGAAGTACAAGGACTACAATCCAGTAGTTTGATGAATCTGCATGCCAATGCAGGGATACATATCAAAAAGCAAAAAGGAAATATGTTTATCAAAGACTGGTCAGATGATGTAACCGTATTTATGGATTTGATGAAGTTTGAAAAAGAAACCTTCGGAACCAAGAACAATCATTTCTCTACAGAAGCATCTGATCAGGATGCCATACGATTACACCCCGTTTCTATTTCAGAATTAATAGAAGACACCAACATATTATAAAACTATCCATTACTATGAGAAGAGCACTAATTGTAGGTATTAACCATTATACCAATGCCCCACTAAAAGGATGTATCAAAGATGCCGAAAAAATGAATACTGTATTAGCTACTAATGCAGATGGCTCACCAAATTTTGATTGTAAGTTACTGGTAAGTTCAGAAGGCGCAAAATACCCAATCACAATACCCAAACTCAAAAAGCATATCCATACCCTGTTTAATCAAGAAGCAGCAATAGCGGTTCTCTATTTTTCGGGACATGGAGCAAGCACAGAGGTAGGAAGTTATCTGGTAACTCAGGATGCCCATAAATATAACGAAGGAGTCTCGCTACAAGAGATCATCAATATGGCAAATAACTCCAAGGTCAAAGAAGCAATCATTATGCTCGATGCATGTTACAGTGGGCATATGGGAAATCTCATTGAATTCGGAAACAGAAAAGTAGTACTTCGGGAGGGAGTCTCTATTCTCACTGCCAGTAGAGATACACAGTTTGCAGTAGAAAGAAACGGATCGGGATTATTTACTTCTATAATCTATGAGGCGATGAATGGAGGAGCTTCTGATATTTTAGGCAATATAACCGTAGCAGGTACTTATTATTTTGCCGATCAATTATTGAATTCATGGGAGCAACGCCCCATTTTTAAAACGCATGTATCCAAGATGACTCCCCTGCGATACTGCCCGCCAAAAGTACCATTACAGGTTCTTAGAAAACTAACACTGTATTTTGAACAAAAAGGCGAAGCACTACAACTAAGTCCGCTATATGAAGAAAGTATGGAACCCCGAAATGAGGTTTTTGAGCAGATCATGTCACACTTGCGACTGTTTCATACCAATGGATTACTAACCCCTGTAGGTACTTTGTTTATGTATGATGCCGCAAAAGATAACAAAACATGTAAACTCACGACACTAGGAAAATTCTATTGGGATCTCGTATACAAAAAGCAGTTGTAACCAATACACTCATAACAAAATATAAACAGATGAAAAACATACGTATATCCTATAAATGGATCAGTCTGATCCTCGCAGTAGGCATTCCCCAGTTGTTGTATGAGATTGTAAAAGAATGTAGCGGATTAACAGGAGCGATGGCAATTACTCATACCCTTAAATATTTAGGATTCAATATCCATATGGAAGTAGGAGTAAAAACACTCATCATTACAGGAGTACTCTCTTTTATACTATCAGAATGGCTTCTTGTAAAATATTATAAACACAAATTAGAAAGAGATATCGTAAAAAGAAAGGCAAATACAGTTCTCAAAGTACTGTGTCTTATAGAGACATATAATATCCCTGTCTCCTTAAAAAAAGTATTAAAAACCTATTTTTTATAAATCTAACACTTATGAATACACTAGAAAAAAAGAACCTGTCACAAGAAATATCACTCTATACATTTGCAAAATACAAACCCGATGAAATCCTAAAAAAGATGAAGGGATATGGAGTACCTATACCAGATGATATACCGATAAAGAGACAACAGATCACCAAGATATTACAACAGCAAGAAGACCAGATATTGCAAGCAATACAAAAAGCAGAACAGATTAGGCCATTGATGGTACCGTCTGCTCCCCCAACAACAATAACACAAACAACAACGGCACCAGCTCAACCAGTAAAGCCCAGAAAAATATTCATTAGTCACTCAAAAAAAGACCTAGTCTATGTACAGCAGATTATCAATGTACTAGAAAAAGTAGGGATAGAAAGTCATCAGATTTTTTGTAGCTCTTATGTGGGGTACGGAACCCCACTAGGGTCAGATTACCTCAAAGTGCTCAAAGAAGAATTACAAGGAGATACATTGGTTTTGTTTGTCTTATCTCAACATTTTTTTGATAGCAAAATATGTCTTTGCGAGATGGGGGCTACATGGATACTTACTCAAAAGCACATTCCCATATATATTCCACCCTTTACACCAGAAAATGTGGGAGGTGTACTTCCTACCACCCAAGGAATGCAGATCAATAAAAAGCGACAACTGATTATACTAAAAGAACGACTCGAAAAAGAATTCGAGATACAGAAACAAATTTCTTTTATGAAGTGGGACCGACAAATAGACGACTCGCTGAGAGTCATTAATGAAGCATTAAAACAAGCTCTTTTATAAACCAAAAACAAAAGGATATGATCACAAAATACAGTTCGTTGCTATGTGCCTGCTTCTTAATAATAGCCCTCTTTTACCTCCCAGCCTCGTATTATATGTTTCTTAGAATCATAGTAGCCTTAGGGGCTATATTAATCATTATACGCAGTAGCATCCAAAAAGAATATGCATGGGGAGCAGTGTTTGTTATTATAGGAATACTTTTTAACCCCTTTATTCCCATATATCTATATCAAAAAAACAAATGGATATGGGTAGACCTATTCGTAGCCTTTTTATTTCTGCTTGATTTTTATCCGCGCAAACGCAAAGAAAAAGTAGCGCATAAAAAACCAACGATCCGCACATATGATAGAGATAGAATCTATTAGATATAACTATCAAATTAGTATCCCCGCCCTAATTAAAAACCATAATACATCATAAAAAAATAAATACTCATGGAACTATTACAACAACTAACCAAAAAGAAAGAAGAAATTACAGAAGTAAAAAACGGAGTAGCAGTAAACCCGATAGATAAGACCAATCAGGCATCGGTAGCTTATGAAGACTCAAAAGCATGTGGTGGTAGAACCCCCAACCTCAAAGCCTCTTTAGAAACACTATACGAACAATTTTTTACCAAAATAAAAGCAGATGGCTTTGAGCAACAGCAATTAAAACAACCTTATATCACTGAGACAGAAAGCCTAGAAGAAAAACTAGCGCACAAAGAGGAAGAAATCAAAAAGGTAACTCAGGAACAAGATAGCTTACAATCTCAAATCAATGCGCTTCATCAAGAAAGTATACTGGCTATAAAAAATCCAGAAACGCTAGAAGAGATAAAACCAAAATCCAATATAAAGTTATGGATGGGGTTGGTATTTCTGATCCCATTGAGTGCCTATATATTTATCTTTTATATCTCTACCGCATACTCTGCATTTTTCAAAGTTTTTGATCCTAATATCAGTCTTTTTCATACCATTTTTGAACCCAAAGCAATAGAAAGAGCATTTGAAGCAGGGTGGATGGAAGCTGGTTTTGTGATTTTGATTCCCTTTGTATTCTTCTCTCTAGGATATCTGATCCATATGTTCTGGAGTCAAAATAAGATCAGTAGTTATATCAAGGTAGGCGCGCTACTTATCATCACCCTATCTTTTGATGTAATCCTCGCATATCTCATAGATCAAAAAGAATACAACTTTAACAAAACACCAGAATCTCCGGAGTTTACTATTAGCATGGCACTAGAAAGCCCTACTTTCTGGTTGATCATCTTTGCTGGGTTTGTCTCCTACTTTATATGGGGGCTTGTATTTGATATGGTAATGATAGAAAATGCAAAAAGAGATACCATGCAGTTTTTTAGAAAAAATCATCAAGAAAAAGTAAAACAGAAAAATAAATTACTCGGCAAAACAAAACAAAAGTTAGACAATCTAGAAGAAGAGAGCGAAACCTATAAGGTGAGATTAAAAGAACTAGCATGTATTATAGAAGGATTTATTCTTCCAATTCAGAACTATAAAGTATTTGCGATAGCCTATCTAAAAGGGTGGCAAAAATATATTGCGGCAGAACTACCAATGGGGCAAGAAGAAAAAATAAACCTGCTAGAAGAGTGTGGAGTCGTCTATCAATCCCATATCAAATCCCTTGATCTAGAGGCAGACGACTACCAGAATAAAATATATACCACAGTACTATAACCCATAACATACAAACAGATGAAAACTATAATTATACCCACCATTGCAACCCTATTCCTACTAAGTAGTTGTACCAATACACAGACAAATGATACGCTTATAGCAGAAGCTCGTGTTGTTTCTGCTAATAAGGGGGGAATCCCTGATTTTATATGTAAAAACACTAGAAATAACCTTAATATAAGTGTGTTACTCGATTTGTCAGACAGAATAGGATATCCTAACCAAAGAGAAAACGATCTAAAACATATACAGAGTATTTCTAAAATATTTAAAAATCATGTGATGCAGAAAAAATCAATTCTATTAGAAGATCACTTACAAGTCTTTTTTGAGCCCGACCCATCACCTGATAAAACCGATGAGATTATTACTAAGCTCAAGTTTGGGATTACCAGAAAAACCAATACAGCCACCATACAGTCAATAGAAAAAAAATATAAAGAGCTTCCACCTAAATTATATGAGTGGGCAGATGAAGCCTCACATACCAAAAAGGGAGCAGATATATGGCGTTTTTTTAAAGACGATGTAACAGGCTATTGTATAGAAGAATGTCATAGAAATATACTAATCATCCTTACCGATGGGTATTTATACCATAAAGACAAAAAACAAAAGAATAAAAATAGAACCACCTATATCAATCAAAAATTACTAGCACACCCTACTTTGAATACGCCTGATTGGGAGACTTTTATAGAAAAAAGAGATATGGGGATTTTATGGAACGAAAAACCCATATTGAAGAATCTTGAAATTCTTGTTCTGGGAATCGATAGGCACGAAAGCAAGAATAGCAATGCAGAAGAAATTATAAGCTATTATTGGAGCAATTGGTTTAAAGAAATGGGAGTTCAAAAATTCAAAATAAAAAGAACAGGTAAACCCGCACATCTAGAAAAAGTAATACAAGACTTTATACACAATAAATATTAATAGGCACTATCGATTATGCAAATAAAATCGTTTTTATACTATTGGTTATCGAGTGATAAAAACCCTAGAAGATATCTGGTAGACCTGTTTATAACATTAGTTATTTTTACTTCTATTCTGTTACTATGTATAGAAAGTATCAAGGGGGAGCTGTCATATAAGCTGACCATTATTGATCATTGTGTTATCATAATTTTTATAATAGAATACCTCGCGCGTTTTTATATCTGTAGTCATTTTAGAAAAGATTGTAAAGAAAAAGGAATCTTTTATGCTATAAATCAAAAAGCCAGGTGGATGCTTAGGTGGTCTTCTATTTTTGATTTTTTGGCAATCCTACCAGCAGTACATTATTTTAAGACCTTTAGAATGCTTAAATATTTAAGATTACTTCGGGTAATACGGCTTTTTAAAGCATTTAGAATTATCAGGGATATGCATAAACTGGTTATTATTTTAAGAGGAATGCGAGAAGAGAACAGGGTCTTCTCTATATTTTTTGTAGCAACAGCAGTCTTATTATTGGCTACCACATTTGGGTTGTATATATCAGAAAATCCCTCTGGTAGCCAAACATTTTCATCCTATACAGATAGTTTGGTATATGCATTAAAAACAGTAGAGTTGATGGATGATACCCCAACGACGAATACGGGTAAAATTTTGTCAGGATTGCTACTATTCTCTAATATGGCCATTTTCGGTTTTTTTGTTTCAATCACTATTAATAAAATCAAACTTGTCATGGATACACTAACCTCAGGAAAAATTCAAAAACTAAATCTTACAGATCATACCGTATTATGTGGATATACCAAATCCTCACAAAATGTTATAGAAGATCTGCTAAAAGACAGAAGAAATCATAATAATGTAGTGCTAATCACTACAAAACCAATAGAAGATATCTCAGGTGTCATCTATGTAAATGCAGATTATACAGAATACCAAAGTTTGGAAAAAGTAAATATTGCCAAAGCAAAAAATGCAATCGTATTTGCAGAATCCAGAGAGCATGATACGAATAAGGATATTGATTTGCGAACAGTGATGACCGTTTTTCATATAGAAAAAATGGCACCTCAGGTACATACCATTGCAGAAATCAATGACGAGCAGAATGCAGAAATTATACAAGATAAAATCAATGGAGATGAGATCATTTATAAAGAATTGATAGATGCCAGAATTATAGGTAGCTGTATAAAAAACCCAAATATATCAAACCTCTTTTATGCGCTTTTTGAAAACAAAGGAGACTGTATTCAAAACACCACATTAGCCAATCTCAATATAACCACCTCGGTAAATGTAAAAAAACTGAAACACCTTTTTATAGAGCAGGATAAAACATTTTTGGGAGTCATAGACACACAAAAAAAAGCATATCTATCTCCTCCAAATACCATGATAATTACCAGTAATCACCAACTGATTTATATCTAGTTTTCTCTTTGTTATGATAGAAAATTACATCAAAAAAAGCTATAAAAAAACCTGTAAAAGACTGTGTTTTTGGTGAATTTAAAGCCTCTTTTGAAGCGATTTTTTGAGGTCTAAGCGACCAAAAAATGCCTTCTTAGAGTAAAAAAATCGGCACCTAAGACGAGAAAAATCGACATCTTAGATGCCGATTTTTCTCGTCTTAGGTCAGTTTTGGTGTTTTTGATAAAAATGACCTAAAAAGCTCGTTTTCTTAGGGAGTATGTGTGTTGTAGTAAACAAAGAGAGGTGTGTAGCGACCTCTTTTTCTATGGGTAAGAAATAGTGTTTTTAAAACATTAAAACATACAATAAACCTCAGAGTATGTTTGATCCAAAAAGGAGTAATCATTTTGTTGATTATAGAGTAGATAGCTATCTGTATTTTATAGACCAATACGATTGTAATACCAAAGACCGAAGTAGGATTGCATTTTGATATAGAGAGTATTTTTCTGTAATTTCTTAACAATATAGACTTTGCATTCACTGGCATCATATTGAATTTTAAAAAGGATACTAGTCATAAAGAATCAATGACTGTTTCAAATCAAACCTTAAATTCATAAAAAATGTTAAACCTGGGGTTCTTAATCAAACAGAACTAGAATGATTCGATATTGGGTGTTTGTTATTTTTTATAGTATCGTTTGCCATTCCAGTGTAGACTGGAATCTATCACAACGCAATGCGTACTCATTGGTTCCCAGCCTGCGCTGAGAGGGCAGAGAATGAGATAGTGAGAGGTTTTCATTTTTAGAATTTTACATTTATCATTTTACGGTTTTATATTTATACCATGGGTTCTCGATATATTTTTCACTCCACTACATAAGAATCATTCAAACAGACATTTCGTTTATAATAGTACTCTTCTGAAAAAAAAAATCCTCAATTCTGAGGATGTCATATACTAGGTTGTAACGATTGTCTAGCCTGTGATTATCTACGAATTTTGAATCAAATATTATAAACTAATTTAAATAAGAAAAAATGAGTAATCAAAAATTCAAAATTCACAAAAGCGACAAGAACAATCAGTACTATTTCAACCTACATGCAGGTAACAGTCAGGTTATTTTAAGTAGTGAAATGTATACTACAAAACAAGGTTGTAAAGGAGGGATAGAGTCTGTAAAAAACAATTCCCAAATAGACGAACAATACGATCGCAAAGAAGCTAAAAACGGACAGTTCTATTTTACACTAAAAGCTACCAACGGAGAAGCTATTGGTAAGAGCGAGATGTATACTACCAAAACAGCCAGAGACAATGGGATTGAGTCTGTAAAAAAGAATGCTCCCATAGCAGAAACACTTGATACAACAATAAGAGTTGTGAGTTAATTGTGAATACCAAAGGTTGCTCTTATGCAGGGGTAGAAAACATAGCTTTCTGAGCAACCTTTGTTTTCTTTAAAAAAAACAAATATGGCTTTTAGGTATTATAAACGCATCAAACTAGGAAAAAGACTAGGAATCAATATTAGTAAATCAGGAATTTATCCCAGTTATCGATCCAAAATAGGAACCATAAGTTCCAGAGGATATTCTGTAAAAACAGGAATCTCTGGACTATCCTACAGAAAATCTTTTAAGAAAGGAAAAGGCTGTTTACTGCTGTTTATCATGCTGATTAGTATTAATCTAAGCCTATTTGTGATACTCCTGTTATAGCCTTAATAACTACCGTAAACCAACAAATACACTCAAATGAAAAATCCATGCTCTATAAAACCTTGGCTGGTTATAATACTAGTACTATTAATCAACAATGCCTGTTCAACACCAGAATCAGTAGTAATACACTGTATTGATACCAACTGCGAAGATTATAGATCCCAACAAGAAGCACAAGCAGCTTTTGATGCAGACCCCGAATGTAGAAATGACCTTGACCATGATAGTGATGGGATTGCCTGCGAACATTTGACGGATCGGGTAAGTAATTGCCCAACCACAGCCAATTGTGGATGCTCAGGAAAAAACAAAAACCAATGTAAACAAGACTCTTGCTGCCAATGGATAGTTGGTAAAGGATGCAATTGTAACTAATAAAACAACCCCATGAGTAAACTAATCATTCACCTGCTCCTAGTAGCAATAATGACACCCGCTACTACTATTATAAATACAGATAAAGAAGTATATATCTGCAACGGCCCACACAGCAAAAGATATCATTATCACAAACACTGTAGAGGCTTAAGTAAATGTTCTACCTACATATATAAGGTATCCCTCAAAAAAGCCAAAGAAGAAGGCAGAACCCTCTGTGGTTGGGAGAAATAATATATAAATAACTTAAAAAATGGAAAAAAATGAAATTAGAATTAATTGAAATAAAAGGGTTTAGGAAATTAAACAACATAAAAATAAATTTAGGGGATACTAGCTTTCTAATTGGTGAAAACAATTCTGGAAAATCTTCTATATTAAAAGCTATCGAGTTAATTTTAACTAATAGTAATGCAGAACCTGAGGATTATTCTAAAAGAATAAATAATGAAAATGGATCAATTGAAAATGTAGATTCTGAAATAGTTTTAACTGCGACTTTTTCACATGTTCCAGAAGAAGCAGATAGTTGGATAGGCTTTAAAGGAAGAGTGTTTAAAGAAAATGATATAAGAAAAATAAAATACAAAAAAACATTTTCTAATGGTCAAATTAAATTTGAAATATGGGAACAAAACAAAGAAATTAAAGATTCTGTTAAGGTCGGGTCGAAAGTTACAATAGCATCTCTGATCTCATCTAATATTTTAAAAGAAAAAGTATATAAAATTTTTGAAGGAATTTCTGAAAATCAAAACTTAACAACAAAAACTTATCTACCTAAATTAGAAGAGATATATGAAGCATGGGATTATGATGATGAATTTAGTTGGATAAATAACCCTGGTGGTATTCCTCAGAATGTTATTTCAAAACTCCCTAAGTTTATTTTAATTCCAGCAGAGCATAAAGCAAATGAGATTGATAGTAATAAAAAAACTGCTTTAGGAGAAATTATGTCGACAATTTTTGGTGAAATAGTTGAGAAATCAGAAAGCTTTGAAAAAGTTAAGAAATATTTTGGACAGCTTGAAAAAGAAGTTGATACAGGGAATATTGAGACAGAATTTGGTAAGTTGATGGTTAATGTAAATAAAACTATTAAAAATATTTTCCCTGATTCAGAAATTCTGGCAAAAGTAAATTTATCAAACCCGGGGGATTTTTTAACCCCAAAATACGATATAAAACTTGGTTCTAATATCATGACAAATGTTTCTTATCAAGGAACAGGGATGATTCGCTCAACTGCATTTTCATTATTAAAATTTAGAGAGGATTGGAGGAAAAAAAGAGATAAGGACTTAAGGAGTTTAATAATTGGATTTGAGGAGCCCGAATTGTTTCTTCACCCAAATGCAGCTAATCAAATGAGGGAAACGATATACGATTTAGCAGGTTCTAACAATCAAATTATCTGTACTTCTCATTCTCCGTACATGATAGATTTATCACGAGAAAACAAAAACCAAATAATCAATAATATTTCAATTAATGAAGATACTTTTGTTCAATCTATTCCATTTTCAATAACAGAGAAATTTATGGAATTAATAGAAGATGATAGGCATTATGTGAAAATGCTTGTTAAACTAGATGATTATTTTGCGAGAGCTTTTTTTGCGAAAAAAATTGTAATAGTTGAAGGAGATACAGAAGATGTGGTTCTTAGAAAATCAGTAAATGTTTTACCAAAAGAAATAAAAAATAGTATAATGTGTGATTTTCAGTTTATTAAAGCAAGAGGAAAAGCAACAATCCCACCTTTGATTAAATATTTTGAAGCTTTGGGAATTAGGGACTATTTTATTATTCATGATAGAGACCAAGGAGTATTTCGAGCAGAGGATGTAAACCCTAGGATTCTGCAGGCAATACAAACAGAGGAGAGAAGGGTTATGTTGGAAGAATGTATTGAAGATGCCTTAGGGTATGAAGCACCTTCAAAAGATAAACCATATAGAGCATATTCCGAAACCGAAAACTGGGAAAGTCTCGAGGATATCCCTGATAATTGGCGAAGAGTTATTGAAAGAGTATTTGTTGGATATTTAGAATAGAGAAATGAAAAGGAAATAGATGTTCTTTACTTGTCCTTCCAGCGCAGGGTTGAATCCATATAGAGATTGTTGCTCCATATTGAACCCCAGTCTACACTGAGGTGCCAATTCGTTTATTAGTAAGATGCGTTTTGGCTGTCCTTCCAGCGCAGGCTGGAATCTATACAGGATTTCTTTATTAGAGGTTGATTTTAAGTAATTAAACATTATTTTTATTCAAAAAGACTTGTCATTCCAGCGTAGGCTGGAATCCAAACACATTTCATATGCTCAAACCGAAACATCAATACGCAGTTTACATACTTACCAATAAAAAAAATGGAACACTTTATATCGGCATGACTAATAATTTAGAAAGAAGAGTTTTTGAGCATAAAAACAAATTACTAGAAGGGTTTACTAAAAAATATGGCTTGGATAAATTGGTTTATTTTGAAGTATACCAATATGTTAATGATGCAATAACTAGAGAAAAAAGACTAAAGTCATGGAATCGAGAATGGAAAATTAACCTTATCAAAGAAGAGAATCCAAACTGGAAAGATTTAGCCTTTGATTGGTATGATTAAAATGTTCCCTAGCCTTACGTTGGGGAGATAACATGTTTATTTATATGAATACGTTTTACTTGTTCCTCCACAAACATAATTCCGTATTTTTACCATCAGTTAATGGTATAAAAAACGGTATTGATGAAACCCAAATACAGCTATCCTTTTACAGCTATTGCAGGTCAAGATGATTTAAAATTATGTTTGTTGCTTACTCTGGTAGACCTAAGTATAGGAGGGGTATTGGCAACGGGAGACAAAGGGACTGCCAAAACTACTATGGTACGAGGGTTAAGTCAATTGATGGGAGTAGATTTTCCGTTTGTGAATTTACCTATTGGGGCAACAGAAGATCGAGTATTAGGCAGTATCAATCTAGAAGCATTAATCAATCAGAAAACAACGATAGTAGACAAAGGACTACTGGCGCAGGCACATCAAGGTTTTTTATATATCGATGAGGTAAACTTACTCAATGATTATCTGATGGATGTATTACTTGATGCGTCGGCAACGGGAGGATATCACTTAGAACGCGAGGGAATCTCGCAATGGGTGGATAGTTGTTTTTGTCTTGTAGGTACAATGAATCCCGAAGAAGGAGCCTTACGACCACAACTATTGGATCGATTTGGGCTAAGTGTAACGATACAGACTCCCAAAGAAATAGAAATACGAACCCAGATTGCTATGCAACGTCTGAGTTTTGATAGTGATCCTACTGCGTTTTATACGCAATTTGTCGAAGAAGAGAAAACGATTAAAGATAAGGTGCTTGCTGCCAGACAACGATTACACTCTGTAAATATTCCACAATCGGTTCAGGCATTATGTGCAGAGTTAACGATTACTAATCAAGTAGAAGGGATGCGGGCAGATATTCTATTGCTAAAAACTGCAAGAGCCTATGCCGCATATCATCATCAAGACGAAGTAACGGCAGAAATGGCGACAACCATTGCCCCGTTCGTATTACAACATCGAGCAAAAGAATATACACCACCCTCTGATCAGAATAATGATGAATCCTCTGATCAGCAAAATGAAGCCCCTCAAGAAGAGACAGCACCTCAAAATGAGCAAGGAGATACAGGGTTTCAACTGCCAAAATCAGTACAACAAGGGTTAAAGTTTTCAGCTTCAAAAGCAAGTAAAAAGCAAGAAGTACCACTGGATACTATAGAGAAATTACATACTGTACCCTATACCGCTAGCCAACAACCAGAGATTTCTATAGTGCAATCTGTAAAAAAATATTTGAGTACAAATAGGTTTACACCAGTGTACAAACAAGCTACAGAGAAAGCGGTAGCACGCATTGTATTTCTGGTAGATACTAGTGCTTCTATGGCGATAGACCAACAAATGGCACACCTGAAAGGAATTATAGAAAAAACGATTAAAACACACCCTATGCAACGATTGCAATATGCAATTATAGGATTACAAGATCAGACAGCAAAAGTTATTCAGGAGTTTACGACCAATATACAACAGGTTTCAACAATCAATCACCAGTTGAAAACAGGAGGAAAAACCAATCTGGGAGCGGCTTTTATGAAGGTATATGAAGTTTTACGCTCGGTACAGATGCAAACCGTACAACTGTTTGTATTTACAGATGGAAAAATAAATACAGGAACATCACAGCCGTTTCAATATGCTATTACTACCTATAAGAAGTACCTTGCCAAAATCCCTAAAACAACGATTATAGACACAGAAATTGGTTTTGTAAGATTAGGCAAGGCACAACAATTGGCTCAGCAATTACAACTGAACTACATGGCAATGTCTCAGTTTTAAAATACGTTGAGCCATAATATGATTATACTGATTGATTAGTTTCCTGTAGCTATATCAGAAAGTTGATTCAATGCTCCAGTAATAGTTTGTAGAACCTCGTCGTTGTTCGTAATTTTATGACGATCTTTTAGAAAAGAAGGATCGTTATAAGAAACCATTACTTTGCCATCAGTATCTTCCCAAACCAAAAATTTCTGAGGTAAATCAATCCCCGTAGTTTGTGCATTTTGCATAAGAGGAGTTCCTAGATTAGGGTTTCCAAAAATGATAAGCCGTATAGGAGTTAACTCAAGGTCAACAGATGCGGCATTTGCCTGATGGTCTACCTCTGCAATCAGTTTCAGGTTTTTATTCCCTTTGATAGCTGTTACCAATGTAACATAAGTTTCGTCAAAATTCTGCGTACTGGTTTTGGTAATAATCCCTTCACCTTTGGAAATAGAATCAGCATTATTAGGGATAAAAGAACCATTACCCACTGTATTTACAAAATTAGTAAGGGCAGTATGAATGGTATTTAGTGCATCAACACCCTGTAAGCCATGTCTTGATTTTAGATACGATACATTATTAAAACCAACACGAGTACTGTCTTTAGCATCTTTCCAGATAAACAGTTTTTGAGGGAGGTCTAATCCAACCAAAGGATTGGCCTGCATGAGGGGGGTGCCCAAAGCAGGGTTTCCAAAAATAATAACCTTGGTACTATCCAATTCCTTATCAACAGCCAGCGCATTGGCTCTATGATTTACTTGGGTAACAATACGAATAGGACCAGCTGATTCTAGTGCCTTGATAATAGTAGCATCAGTAGTTTTAAAATCTTTGGTTGAGGTACTATAGGTTAACCCAACCACATCGATTGTATCAGGAGTAGGAGTAACATCATCATCTTTACATGATGAAAGCAATAGTGTACATAGAAGTACAGTAAAAAACATTTTCATAGCATTTTTTAGTTTATAAGAGTTAAAATAATAAAGCTTTATTAAACGAGTTAAAAAGCATAATACCATAACAACATAGGGTTGTGCTTTATTTTGCATTGTGATAAAATTAACGTTATGTGTTTGTTTGTAAGGGCTTTGTGGTGTGTTTCTGTGGTTAATTCAAATTGATGATGGGTATTTGTAAAGGGACGATTATTTCACCCCTAGGTTTCAGGTAAAATCTGAAATAACAATCTTTTAAACATAAAACAAAAAAATGCTATATGTAACCAAACACCCAATATCGAAGTTCACAAACTATCGATCGTCAATTAACAACCTCACTACTATATGCTCTCTTTTGTAACAAAGAATAAGTAAAAAAGAAACAATGTATTCGTGCTTTTTCAAAGTTAAAATGGTATTAGATTCTATTTACTGAGCTATATTTGAGGAGTAGTAAACGTAAAGCGACTTATATTATTTTTAACATATGCCCAAAGCATTTCTTATAGCTGCTCCATGGAGCAACTCAGGTAAAACGACACTTACACTAGCCATGTCTCGCTGGTTTATGAATCAGGGATATAGTGTACAACCATTTAAATGTGGACCTGATTATATAGATACAATTCATCACACGACTGCCGCAAGAAAAGTGGCAATAAATCTGGACACAGTGATGATGCCACCAGCGCATATGACATCAGTTTTTGATCGGTATAGTGCTACTGCCGATATAAGTATTGTAGAAGGAGTAATGGGATTGTTTGATGGAGCTGTAAAAGATCAGGGAAGTTCTGCCGCAATAGCCAAAGCACTTGATATTCCTGTGATTCTGGTCGTAAACGCAGCTGCTAAGGCATATACGATCGCTCCTATATTACATGGGCTAAAAACCTTTGATCCCGAAGTAAAAATTGCAGGAGTCATTTTTAATTTTGTAAAAACAGCATCACATTATGCATTTCTCAAAGAAGCCTGTGATACGGTTGGGATTACATCATTAGGATATATACCACCCAATGACGAGATAGCCATCCCCTCGCGACATCTGGGATTACATATCGATAGTGATTTTGAAAATGTTATCCAAAAAGCAGCTTCATATGTAGCAACACACATCTCTTTGTCTAAGCTTTTGGAACTGGCCAAAACCTATCCTAAAACAACCCATAAAATAACAGTAGGTATACCTGAAACTAAGAAATATAAAATAGCTATCGCAAAGGATGAAGCATTTACATTTACCTATTTCGAAAATTTAAAATGGCTGGAAAACATAGGAGAAGTCACCTATTTTAGTCCGATTCATGACTCACAACTCCCTGAAGCTGATGTAATATATCTGGCAGGAGGATATCCCGAACTATATCTTGACGCATTATCAAGTAATGTTGCTATGAGAGACCAGATAAAAGCTGCTGCAAACCGAGGAGTGAGAATATTTGCAGAATGTGGAGGGATGATGTATTTGGGTACTACCATTATAAATGAAAATGGAGTATCGTTCCCTATGGTAGGAATATTTACATATGATACATCAATGCAAAATAAAAAACTGTCCTTGGGATATCGTAAAGTAGTAGTTGATGATCTAGAAATATGGGGACATGAATTTCATTACTCTACCATATCAAATACAGATAGCATACCAACACTAGGTAATGTGTTTTCGGCAAGAGAAAAAGAAGTATCCACAAAAATATACCAATATAAAAATGTATATGCGAGTTATATACACTTGTATTGGGCAGCATTAGAACCCAAAGACATATGCATTTAATCGCAACAATCCCAGGAGGATGGAACCCCAATGATGATGGTATCTTTTATATAGAGCAACAACCAGGAGATATTGTATTTCTGAGCGCCGCAGATACCGAAATCCATACCTTTAACGAAGCTTATAAAGAAGTATACGAAACAGGAGAGGAGCTACCTAGCTTAAGAATGACCAATTTGGTATACCTTAAACAAGAACTAACCATAGATACTTATCTAGAAGAAGTACTAGAAAAAGCCAAGGTGATTGTTTGCAGTATGCTGGGGGGAGTGTCGTATTATAAATATTTGGTAGAATCACTGGTAGATTTACAAGAACGAATAGGGAATACCATATTGTTTTTACCAGCCCATGAACCGGATTTTGAGCTGATGCAATTATCATCTGTTGATATACAAATAGTACATCAATGCAGACAGTATCTACAGGAAGGAGGTAAAAGAAATACCATCGCCTTATTTAATTATATAAGACATCAGTTTTTTGATCAAAAAATAACTATAGTCCCTCCAGAACCTATTACAGATGTATTTTTGTATAGTACGATTGGGGGTATACGTACTCAAGAACAGCTAGAAACTGATATTGATCTATCAAAACCTACAACAGTACTATTAGCATATCGTACCCATTATTTATCAGATAACCTGGAGCCTTTGCAAGTGATGAGTACAGCACTGCGAGATCGTGGGATGAATACTTTTGTGGTTTTTGCTAGCAATTTAAGAGACTCTAGGCTATTGGATCAGGTGCAAAGGTTAATGACCAATAGCGGAAAACGGAATATACATACCATAATCAACACTACAGGATTTACCATCAAACCCATGGATGGTTCTGATTTTATTTTTGAAAAACTACGAGTTCCTGTACTACAAGCGATCTTTTCTACTGCCAATAAACAAGTTTGGGAAGAAGGGCTCTTTGGGTTACCCCCAACAGATATTGCGATGAATATTGCCTTGCCCGAAATTGATGGACGAATTATCGGACGAGCCGTTTCATTCAAAAAAGAAATTATAAAAGATACGCTTACCGATAGCTCAATACTAAAATATGAAGCACATTTACCTGCTTGTGAGTTTATGGCAGAACTAGCACAACGATGGGCAGCATTACGATATAAGAAAAATGAAGATAAAAAGGTAGCAGTTATTTTGCCTAATTATCCTAATAAAGATAGTCGTTTGGCCAATGGAGTAGGATTGGATACCCCAGAGAGTTGTATTGTACTGCTTGATACACTAAAATCAGAAGGGTATACAATAGGAGAACAATTACCGCAAAGTGGTACAGAGTTGATGCATTGGATTACACAGGTAACTACCAATGATGTAACCACCACTATGACCAGGCCTCATGCATTGGTTTTTGATCGTACGGACTTTGATATTTATTTTTCGGCATTATCAGAAGAATTACAACAAAAAGTAACCACACAATGGGGGCAACCAGAAGAAGATCCCTATTATACAGGCAATGGATTTATTGTATCAGGGTTCTTATTAGGTAATATTTTTGTAAGTATACAACCTTCTCGTGGGTATAATCAAGACCCACAGGCCATTTATCATTCTCCCGACCTACCACCAACGTATCAATATTTAGCCTATTATTTTTGGTTACAACAGAGTTATCAGGCAGATGCGGTTATTCATTTAGGAAAGCATGGAAACCTGGAATGGTTACCAGGAAAGAGTGTATCTCTAGATCCTGAAACCTGTTTTCCTGCGGCAGTATTTGGGGCATTGCCTCACTTTTACCCATTTATTATCAATGATCCAGGAGAAGGAACACAGGCAAAAAGACGTAATCAAGCGGTGATTATAGACCATTTGATCCCACCAATGACCCGAGCAGAAAGTTATGGAAGCCTGATGAAATTAGAACATCTGGTAGATGAATATTACGAAGCTTCATCCCTTGACCCAAAACGATCGCGAGTATTAGAAAAAGAAATTGCCACTTTGGTAAATGAAACAAAACTGAATGTGGATTTGGGGATTGCCTCAGATGACCTAGATGAGCTACTAGTCAAACTAGATGGGTATCTATGCGAATTGAAAGAAGCACAGATTCGTGATGGATTGCATATTTTTGGGAAAGCCCCTGTAGATGAACAACTCATCGATTTATTGATTGCATTGCATCGAGTGCCAGGGTATCATCAAGAAGGAATTACACAGGCATTGGCCAAAGATATAGGGATAGAAGATAATATTCTAGAGATAGCCTATACACAAACTATGGAGCTTACCATAGAAGACGTTTTTTGTAAAACGGCAGGGCAGGTTATCGCCCAATTAGAAGGTATTGCTAAAAGAGTATTG
Source organism: Aquimarina sp. I32.4 (assembly GCF_002924285.1). Classification (NCBI taxonomy): domain Bacteria; kingdom Pseudomonadati; phylum Bacteroidota; class Flavobacteriia; order Flavobacteriales; family Flavobacteriaceae; genus Aquimarina; species Aquimarina sp. I32.4. The sequence goes on from NZ_PGUB01000048.1 coordinate 31,581, forward strand.
ATTACCTATCTAGAAGAGAATAAACTCCCTGAGCAGTATCCACGAATAAAAATATTGTTAGCGCAAATAAAGACAGATACTCTAGTAAAAGTACAACGTACAACAGAAGAGTTAAGTTGTCTTTTGGAGGGGTTGGATGGGTATTATGTCCCTTCTGGGCCATCAGGGGCACCCACTCGCGGGCGATTAGATTTGTTACCTACGGGAAGAAATTTTTATTCTGTAGATGTTAGAACGATTCCTACAGAGACAGCATATCGATTAGGAGAGAAAAGTGCACAGCTGATTATTGATCGATATTTACAAGAAAACGGAGAGTATCCCGAAACTATCGGAATCTCGGTATGGGGAACCTCAACTATGCGTACAGGGGGAGATGATATTGCACAAGCATTTGCACTAATGGGGATACGCCCTATCTGGAAAAATGCCAACCGTAGAGTAACTGATTTTGAAGTCATACCGCTCCTAAAACTAGGAAGACCCAGAGTAGATGTTACCTTGCGAATTTCAGGGTTTTTTAGAGATGCATTTCCTGATGTGATAAACCTGTTTAATGCCGTGGTACAACGTTTGGCAACCTTAGATGAACCAATAGAAGATAACCCAATCAGAAAACGTTTTCTGGAAGAGCAAACCCAATGGGAACAGCAAGGATTGCCACAAGAAGAAGCCTCGCACCGTGCTTTATATCGTGTATTTGGTTCTAAGCCTGGAGCTTATGGAGCAGGATTACAGGCAGTGATAGACGAAAAAAACTGGCAAACCCAAGAAGATCTTGCCAAAGTGTATATCAATTGGAGCGGATATGCGTATGGTAGCTCTAAGCAAGGGGTTTCTGCTCATGAATCTTTTCAATATCGACTACAAGCCATGCAGATTGTTATGCAGAATCAAGATAATCGAGAGCATGATATTTTGGATAGTGATGATTATTATCAGTTTCACGGGGGATTGGCAAATGCAGTAAAAACAGTAAAGGGAGATGATGCTGAAATTTATTTTGGAGATCACTCAAGACCAGAAACACCAAAAATAAAGACGCTAAAAGAAGAGTTGCTAAAAGTATACCGATCACGAGTGATTAACCCCAAATGGATAGCAGGTGTACAGCGGCATGGGTATAAAGGGGCATTTGAAATGGCAGCGACCCTAGATTATCTATTTGCCTATGATGCTACTACCAATCTTATTGATGATTTTATGTACGAGGGGATCACAGAAAGTTATCTGTTGAAAGAAGAAAATAAAGAGTTTATCAAACAGCATAATCCCTGGGCACTCAAAGATATGAGTGAACGATTGCTAGAAGCCATACAGCGAGGTATGTGGGCAAACCCATCTAAAGAGATCAAAGAACAGTTAGAAAATTTATACATGGAAGGAGAGGGGATTGTAGAGTAAAAAGAGTGTGGTGTTTAGTAATTAGAATTGAGTAGTGAGAAGTTTTCACCTTATCATTTTACATTTTTCGGCTTTATAGATGTAAAACGCTTTTCAATACTATTTTTCTTCATTAGTATTACGAAAAATCACTCGAACAGACATTTCGAAGTTAATTTTTATTACCTCTTGACATAAGGTTGTCACATGTCAAGTATATGTTTGTATCAAAAAATCTTTAAAGTAAGTGAAAATAAAAGGTTTTGTGTAAAAATAAAATAGAAACATACTGCCCTAAAAGCCGAACAGATTGGCGAAAATGGTTAGAGAAAAATCATCAGTCAAAACAATCTGTTTGGCTTATTTATTTTAAGCTATCAACAAAAATTAATTCTATTAGTTGGAGTGAAGCAGTCGATGAAGCACTTTGTTTTGGGTGGATAGATAGCACTAAAAAGACTATTGACGAAGAAAGGTATATGCAATATTTCAGTAAAAGGAAACCTAGTAGCACATGGTCAAGAATAAACAAAGAAAAAGTCACCAAACTCATCCAGAGTAACCTAATGACAAAATCAGGTTTTGATAGCATAGAAACTGCTAAGCAAAATGGCTCTTGGTCAATTTTGGATGAAGTAGAAGCACTTATTATTCCAGAAGATTTAAAAAGAGAATTTAACCAAAGAGAGGGGGCTTTGGAATATTACGAGAGTTTGAGCAAATCGGCAAAGAAAATTCTATTAGCATGGGTTGTTCTTGCGAATAGAAGCGAAACCAGACAAAAAAGAATTATAGAAATAGCAGAAAATGCTAGTAGAAAACTGAAACCAAAACAATTCAGGTAATATAAAAGCGTTTTATAACAAAAAAGTTTAAACTACTTCAAAATAAAAATAATAAGGGATATGTATCAAACTGAAAGGAATCTTATTTTCAAATCCCTTATTGTTCTATAGAAACTGATATGAATACTTGTATTTTTTGTAAAATAGTAAAAGGCGAGGCCAAATCTTGGAAGGTATTTGAAAATGAAGATGCTTGTGCATTTCTAGATATTCATCCTGCAACGAGATATCATACACTTGTTATCCCCAAAAAACATTATACAAATGTTTTTGATATTCCTGAAAAAGAATTACAATCAGTTATGACTGCCGTAAAAAAAGTATGTATGTTGTATAAAGAAAAACTAGGCATACAGAATTTACAGGTTATTAGTAATTCTGGAGCAGTGGCACAACAAGAAGTGTTTCATTTACATTTTCATATTGTTCCTCGCAAATGGGGAGATGGACAAAACCTAAAGTGGAATACCCATCCCGAATGGGTACAGGATTTTGATACGATGATTGCAGAATTATAAGTTTTGACAGTTTTATAGACAGTATCTCTAAAGTAAGGTGATATCTGCGCTTTGTTAAACGAGAGTATTTATAATGGTTGTAAAACTGTTAGCACTTTTTTTATTTCGCTATCGGAGATCTCTGTTATTTCAATTTTGCTATCCCAGAAATAATATCCGTTTTTATCTTTGGCAAAACACCCAATTCCTTTTTTGGTTTTGAATGTTTTGTAGTCTACAGAATCCATTACCATTGCTCTTTCCCCAAAAATATGGTGCTTATCTCTGGCATAGCAGTCTCCTATGATTTTGAATGTAGCTACATCAGCATCTTCTACAATCCAAAAGTTCCCTCCGTCTGCCATATCATAATGTGTGTAGATGTGGTTTTTATCTTTGTAAAAAGAACTTCCGAGATACTTAAATGTCAAGGTGTCTACCACAGTGCGCATGGACTCTCCCTCACAACATACTTGTGTAATGTATTTGTTTATAAAAATTCCTTCTGCTGTTCCTTCTCTTGTTTTAAAACCGATATCTCCTCTATTAGAGCTCCAAAGTCCACAGGATAGTTTTTTCCATTCAAGGGATTTGTTGATACTATCAATCCTATGTTTTTTTTGATGCATACGGTTTGTTCTATACTCAGTTATAGTATCTTTTGAGAGACTGTCCTTTTTGTGTACAAGATTTGTATGGCTGTTTTGATTATTTTGTGAGTGCTGTTTACAAGATAATGTTATAACAGAGAGCCATATCAGTAAGATTATTTTTTTTGAATACATGCCTTTATGTTTGGAACTAATTACAATACTGTAACATTAGTTTTTTTTCTAAACCAATGATTCTACCAATAACTGCCAGTGTTGAGATACCTATTTTTTGAATGATTCTTGGAGCTTCTGGTATATAGGCATCCATCATATTCAATCCAATTGCCATATAAAATATATTTTTTGGCAGACCACTTTTGTAAACTTTACCATCTTTTGCCAGTCCATATATTATTTGTAGCGCTTTTTTTATGTGCCTAGCAGGAGTAATTTCTACTTCGAATACGACATCTTTACCTGATTTATTATAAAATTGATGCGTATCAAATTCTTTGATTAATACTTCATTATTTGGTTTGAGTATTCTTTCATCATTATTTAGAATTACATGTAACTCTCCTTTAATTATTTTAAATTTTTCAGTGATTTTAGTGTGGTAATGTAGTCTAGACTGACCCCCGTTTGGTTTTAAGAAAGTTTTAAAAATCAATTTCTCTTTAGATTCATTAAGTACTTCAATCTCATCTTTTATAATAGGGTTCGAGAATCTGTTATTACCTACTGACATAGACTCTATGTTTTGATTTGATATTTTTATAAAAGATTTAATTTTCATATTTAGATGATGGTATAGTTTTTATTTCAAAATTTTTATTTTCAAAAATAAAATTTAGAAATTTCATCAACCATTTCATAAGTTGGTATTCCTGATAAATTTGTAAATAAGATGATGGATAGATTATCTTTTGGGTAAATTGTAAAAGAAGCTCGTCCACCTCCAAATGGTGATACCCCTAGATGTTTTTCTCTTTTTATTACTGGCCAACCTAAAGCATAAGTATTTAAAATCCCTGTAAAATCTCCGTATTTTCCATTATTTAGTTTAACAGGAGTCCACATTTTATCAATACTTGCTTTTTGTAATAATTTTCCAGATTGAAGAGAAATAACCCATTTAGCCATTTCATTAGCTGTAGTAAACACTCCAGCATCAGCTCTTAAATTGGTGGGGAACTCCTCATTAACCTCTATTAGATTAGTTCCTTTTATATCCTCACCTGTAGTTTTATCTTTATAATAATAGCAATATGTAGGAGATTTATTTTCTTTTACATCAAAAGAATTTCCATAGATTGTTTGTTTCATACCAGCTACGTCAAATTGATTTGTTTTGACAAACTCTTCAAAAGGAACATTACCATGTTTTTCTATAATTTTTTGAATTAATAAATAATTAGTAGCATTATAATTAAATTCTTCTCCTGATTTAAATTGTAGAGGCATCTTTTGAACTGCGACCCAAGCAGAATACTGACCTTTACCACCGATTAATTCATCCTTATATGGATCTTCAATATCTGGTAATCCTGATGTATGACTAAGTAGCTGTCGTATTGTAATAGACCTCCATTTATTAGGTAGATTAGATATATGTTTAGAAATAGAATCAGATAATACTAGTTTATTTCTTTCTTCTAGTTGTAAAATTGCTGTAGAAGCAAAAACTTTGGCTATTGAGTTGATTGAGAAAATGGTGTTTTCTTTGACAGCTACGGAAAAAGGTACATTTGCAATACCTAAATTTTCAGATAAAATAATTTTATTGTTTTTAATTACAGTAACCTGTAATCCTGGAATGCCTTCTTTTTCCATTATCTTTTCAAGATAATTTAGAACCTTGAATTTCTCAGTAGAGGTAGAGTTATTAGGTTCTTTTTTACAACTAAAAAAGCTAATTAAAACTATTAATATTAAACAGTTCTTCATGGATTGATTTTATTTGAAAGATAATAAATAGTTTAGAGTCAATGTAAATCAATAGTTATTTTTCTGAATTGGAATTTAATTTACCCTAGTTGTATTTTGAATCTTAATTAATACTAAAACAAGTAAATGTTATGATAACTTCAGTTTTAGAATAACAGTAGTTAAAATAATTTGTAATAAACTGTTTTAGCGTGCTAATGTACTTATATGCTTATATAATTGTTTCTTATATAGATAAAATAATACTTATCTACATGTATCTACTTATTAGATGATATAAGTAAGAAAAATAACAAGTTTTTATGGTTGTAAAGAGTAATTAAATAAGAAAAGTAGTTCATTCTTACTGATAAAAGAATGTAAATAAGTTGTTTAATTAATTGTGTAATCAAATGGCTACGTATATATTTGTAGCCAATCGATTACATATAAGAATGAGAAGAGATGTTTTTCAAGCAATTGCTGATCCAGTAAGAAGAGATATAATAGGATTATTGGCAAATCAGGAATTGACCGTAAATTCTGTTGCCGAAAACTTTGATATCAGTCGCCCAGCCGTTTCTAATCATATAAAAATATTGAGTGAATGCGGAATTGTTGTTATCCATAAAAAAGGAAGAGAACGGTATTGCCAAATTCAACCCCAAAATTTACTTCCAGTAGCAGAATGGATAGAACAGTATAGAAAATTATGGGAGGAGAAATTAGATTCTTTTGAGAGTTATTTAATGAAATTACAAACAAAAAATAAAAACGATGAGTAAAACAAATGAAACCAATGATCGCACAGTGACCATAGAAAGAACTTTTAATGCTCCTGTAGGATTGGTATGGCAAGCTTGGACGCAACCAGAGCATATTGCACAATGGTGGGGACCAAAAGGGATGGAAACCAAAGTGATAGTGCATGATTTTAGAGAAGGAGGAGCATGGAAATATACGATGCAAATGCCCGATGGAAATGAGTTTATCTCTGATGGAGTTTATTCTGTTATTATCGAACTCAAAAAGATAATTTCTTCTGCCAACTTTAAGCCAATGACAGAAGGTGTAGAAATACAAGCACTGTTTGAGGAGGATGGAGATAAAACCAATTTTACTTTTAATGTAATTCATGCAACAGCTGCCTATTGTGAGCAACAGAAAAAAATGGGTATTTTGAATGGATGGGGATCTGTTTTTACCAGACTCGAAGAGTATCTTCAAAAATAAAACGATTACCTTTTACCTTGGATATAGCGATTTTATAGTCGTAATGAGTCCTTAATACTATTTTTCTTTTGAAAAATGAGATGAACTAATATTTTATTGCAATAAGTTTAAAGTATAATTGGTAGAAGAAAGAATGTTTTTTTTAAACACGTCTTTTTTTATCCTATATACGTCATTTTGTAAAAGGTATTCTCTTTTAAGTTTGCGTATTATTTAGATTCAAGTAAACTGTCTCGGGGCAAACCCATGAAGTATTCTTTTGAAATGAACCTTTGTTTTGAGACAAAATTCGGAGTATTATAATCTTACTTAGTGAATAAAAATAAATAGTTATGAGAATAACTTACCCGATTTTGTGTACAGTACTATTTATAAGTATCGATTTTTTAATAAAACACGAATACCAGTGATTTAAATTTATAAATTTAGGATACTATAGAAATCCTTGGCTTAGTTATGATTTGTATATGTTTTATCTTAGCCTAAATTTTATTTTTGATGATTCCTGAAGATTTCAAAGACTT
>NZ_PGUB01000049.1:0-37684 GCF_002924285.1 Aquimarina sp. I32.4
ACAGACAAAGACGACAGGTACTTATATAAGGTGACCAGCAATTGTTTTCTGGCTAAAGACGACATCTACTATCACCCAAGTGATAAGTACCCTTGTCTTTGATTTGATATATCGCATGTATGCACTTTGTTTTATATCATAGTATTACTTATGGGTCTGTTTTTACCCTACTGTAGGTAAATTCTTTTTATTCATAATAATTGCTATTTTATATAATTGGTTGGGCTTACTTATTTGTAGTGATACCAACTGATTATTCTATTTTTTTGAGCTCTATTTCTAAAAAGGTTATCAAGTCATTACTAGTTTTTATTTTACTCTTTTGATTGATGATTGCCATTTTTATCATGTCTTTGAGAATTAATTTATCGGGTGCTTTTTTTCTTCTATTTCTTATATTAATGATCGTATTATAGTGTACTTTGTATTTATCAGCTATATGTTGTGCTTGCAATGTGGTCAAGGATTTTTTTAATAATCCTGATAAAAATGCACTTATAGGTTGATGATCGTTTATTGCCATGTCTACTAGATTGTTTTTTTGCCTACAAAGTGATACTCGCTTTTATAGATATGACCAATAAGAAACAAAGCATAAATTGTTGATACTGTTTTCATATATTTGTTCTTGTTTTTCTATAACACGATAAATATAGTCCGTTTTTGGACATTTACAAAATATTAATGTTACTTTTTTCACTAAAAAAGGAAAATAAGTAACTTTTCATCTCGAATTAAAGCCTATTATGAGTCTAAACATCAAAAAAGAAAGAGAAATAAGGAACATGACTCAAGAGGAGTTTGCTGAGTTTTTAGGTGTAAATAGGAAAACTATTATTAACTATGAATCTGGTGGAAATATCCCAGAAACTAAAATAAAAATGTTTACACGATTACTAAGTAAAAATAATCCTGTAAGTAAAACTTTTGATGAAAATGATTCTTCTGAAATTGATTTAAATAAAGATTTGAGTATTTTCTACAATTCCAAAGGTGAAAGGGTATCTGATAAAGTAATATGTGAATATGTAGTTCGAAATCTTGAAAGGCTGAAAGAAGGAGATGTTGGTTTTAAAAAGTCAATTGATATAGAAGCCTTAAAGTTATTAATGAAAGCTAGAAAATCTGATGGAACAATAGATATTGACAAAATTGGAAGCTAATGCATACAAAATGATATTAGTTAATAAGTCAAATGGATATATAGATAGTTTTTTTGATCAAAAGTAAGTGAATCAAATAAATCCGAAATATTAACATTAGAAGAACTTAATTTCTTTTTGATTATACCTATTTCTTCGTCTTTCTCTTTAACCAATTCATCATAATCTTTTTCATAAATCTTAAGAAATTCTTCTGGAAATAAGTCAGATTTTTTAAGTCTTTCTATTTTTTTATACTTTCTACTCATTCCCTACAGCTTTATCTGTTAGCTTCATTCTCTTTTTCTTAAACAGAATAGTCTTTTCAGGGTCGGGATTGATTATTCCTTCCTCTTCTGCTTCTTTATATAAAAAATGAAAAAAACTATGAATTGTATGTTTAAGCTGTTCTAATCTTTTAGAGTTTATCTTTTTTATTAAATAAAATAAAATGCTTATACAAAATAAGGTAACAAAAACAGCTACAGTAAAACCTAATGCATAAACATGAAGTAATACATCATCAAGTCCAAGTTTTTTTGCATTAAAAACCCAATAAAGCTGTATAAAGTAAAAATAGATTGGTGCTGTATATGAAATCTTATATGGTTTCAATATACCACCGCAACAGAGTAAAAGAGGTGAAAGTGTTTGAGTAATTACCCAAATAAATGTTTTTGTGCTTTTAAAACCATATGATTCAGTAAGACCGAAAGTAGTAACCTTATCCGAAAACAATATTAATCCAGATAAGATTACTAATGATGATGCAAATACTTTTAATCTAGAGGATTGATTATTAATTACTGTATGATTGACCTCCTGGTCTATCAACTTCGCCTGGATCAACTTCATAAATTTCAAATTGATCAATTTCAATTTCTGTTTCATCATTTACCGTTTGTGTTTCACAGCTACTTGCTATAAAAAATAAAAGCAACATGCTGAATAAAATAATAAGGTTCTTCATTTGTCAGTGTATTTTATGGTTTGTTACCCTAAAATACCACTAAATAAGGGATTACACCTCTTGCCAAAAAAGTTTGGTGTTATTATAATCAGAATGATTTGGGGGGGTACTATATCTTAAAAATTTAAACTATAGTAGAATCAGACTAATTTGATTTTTTTTATGTGCTAAAAAGCAATCAAATATAGTAAAGAAGGCACGGTATATAAATACGGCTTTACCGTAAAACGCTGATTTTGTGCGACAAAAACAATATCATGTTGTTGATATCTAGTTTTTTATAAAGCCAAAAAAAATGAAAAAAATTTAGCTACTCGCTACATCTGGTAGTAATACTATCACAGAGTTAAGCTGGCTTTATGCTTGGTGACATACTCTAATGATGAATCCTGCATACTTTAATGAACAGTCTCTCACCCAGAGGGTTCGAAGGGTCACACAGAGGGTTCGAACCACCTATATAGGTGGTTCGAAGTGATAATTTATCGACTCAAAGGGTCACTATATCAGCTCGAAGTGATAATTTATCAGCTCAAAGGGTCACTATATCAACTCGAAGCGATAATTTATCAGCTCAAAGGGTCACTATATCGGCTCGAAGCGATAATTTATCAGCTCGAACCACCTCGGCAACCCCTTACCCCCCTTATCAACAAGGGGGTACCCCCTTGTTGTGAGGGGGTTGGGTGATTTTATGGTTTTTTAATTGAATACTAAATGTAGATGTAATTAGTGTATAGTCTCTGTATAGAGGGGTATAGTGCTTTTTCTTTTAAAATTAGGGGTTTGTGTGATGGTTGGAAAAAAGAAAAACTACCAAGACTACAAATCCAGTTGGAAGATAAGGAGATAGAAACCATAGCGGTAGTGGTAGTTGATCAGAAATCCTTACACCGACGCTGTAGACTTTGTAAAAAAGGGACTTTAATTACCTTAGCAACCTTTGATAGCCGTGGGCCTCCAAAAGATTACAAAACAACAATGCGTAAAACACTCAAAAACAAACAATAAGGATATGACACTATGCTCATACAGGATACTACTGCCTAAATGCTACTAATGAAACCAAAAACAGCGGATTACAGATTGTTAAAAACAAAAATAGTTGCTAAATACATACTTTTAGCGAAGTGAGTAGGTTGTTGTATACTCATTACTCTACTTTTTTCTTTTAATAGAAAACTCAAAAAAAAACGTTTTCCCCCTTATCACCAAATCCCAGATCAGTCAACAGATCATATAGCGCTAGCCTATCGGCACGCCATATGCTTAGTTATTGTGTTTTCGTTTTTTTATTCCCAGATTAAAAAGAATGTCAATATACCAATAGATAATACTAATCCTGTTGTTAGTATTCTAGGAATCCATTTTGTTCTTTTTTTATTTTCCTTTTTTAAAGTTAACCAAATCAATAAACTTATTAGTCCAAATGGATAAGCAATAATCAATGCCACCCAATAAATCCAAGCCATTCCAGTCAAAGCAACTATGGAATTTATTAGCAAAATCCAATTTGGTCTAAGTCTTTTATTCTTTTCAAATAATTCTCTTTGATAGAATATTGTATTCTATTCAGTACTTTATTTAATTTTTCTTCATTCATTTTTTATATGTTTTATAACTTCAAAATTAGACGAAACATATATCAGATTAAAAAGTATTATTTTTTGCTAGTTTGATTTGTTTAAAGGCATTTTAAGAGGTTTTCAATCATCAGTTTCGGATTCCTTTATCATCTTATGGTTTTTCATATTGAGGAAATTTCTATATTCTGTGTTGTTCCTTTATCCTGGTTCCCTACCTGTTTGAGAGAACAGAAAACACGGTAATCAATACATAAAAAAAGAGCACTCAATGAGCACTCTTTTTACTAGGTTATTAGTATATAAATTATCCTAATGCTTGTGCTAAATCTGCTACCAGATCTTCTGCATCCTCAACCCCAATACTTAACCGTATTAAGGAATCAAGTATTCCTAATTCTTCTCTTTCGCATTTAGGAATAGCAATATGTGTCATCGTGGCTGGGTGTTCTGCCAAACTCTCTATACCGCCTAGAGATTCTGCTAGTGTAAAAAGTTTTAATCTTTCTACAATCTTGATTGCGGCATCATCACATGTGCTCCCTTTGGTTACAAAAGAAATCATGCCGCCAAAACCATTCATCTGCTCTACTGCTATATGATGATTAGGGTGATCCTCAAAACCTGGCCAATATACTTTCTCTACTTTTGGGTGATTTCTTAGAAAATTGGCTATTATCTCTCCGTTTTCGCAATGGCGTTGCATACGGATATGTAGGGTTTTTATACCTCGTAATACCAAAAAACTATCTTGTGGCCCACATACCGCTCCTGTTGCATTTTGTATGTAGTATAATTGTTTTGCCAGCTCTTCATCTTTTACGATCAATGCGCCTACGACTACATCACTATGGCCGCCTAAGTATTTGGTGGCACTATGCATTACAATATCTGCTCCCAGATCTAGAGGTCTTTGTAGGTATGGGGTTGCAAAAGTATTATCTACCGCCAATAAGGCATTGTATTTCTTGACTATCTTTGATACGGCTTTGATATCAATGATGTTCAACATAGGGTTGGTTGGTGATTCAATCCAAACTAACTTTGTATTCTTATTAAAGTGTTTTTCTATTTCATTGGCATTTTCCATACAGATGAAGTGAAATTTTATTCCATACACTTCAAAAATCTTGGTAAATGTTCTTAAAGTACCACTATATATATCATTGGTTGCTATGACCTCATCTCCTGGTCGTAGTATTTTCATTACTGCATCTATCGCGGCTAATCCAGATCCAAAGGCTAATCCAAATTTTCCGTTTTCAATACTGGCAAAAGAGTCTTCTAGCGCTTTACGGGTAGGGTTAAGAGTTCTACTATAATCATATCCTTTGTTCTTACCAGGTGACATCTGTGCAAAGGTTGATGTCTGGTATATCGGTGTCATAACTGCTCCGTATGCAGGGTCATATTGTTGGCCTCCATGTATTGTTTTGGTATTAAATTTCATGAGTGTATCTAATTATTAATTCTTTTATGTGTAATAAAAGATGGTTTATTATTTTTTTGTGTGATTCTATTTTTATTGGTATAGATATCGTATATGTGGTATCTATACTCTTTTTTGGTTTCATATCAGGAAATATGTTCTTACTCAAAAAGTTCTAATATCTACTGATATTACTTTTAAAAAAATACGAAGTTCCCCTCTCATACAAAGGGTGTTCTGTTTTTGAGATGAATTCCTATTAAATGATATTGGTTTCTAGTTTTAAGGATTTTAATCGTTTGAATTCTATCAATACCAATATCATGGTATAAGTGACAATAATAGTATCAATCAATGCGGTTCCCCAGTATATGGATGATGTTCCATAGATAGAAGGTAGAATAAGCATCAAGGGCACATAAAAAATTAACTGCCTCACCAAACCAATAATTGCTGCGGGTTTTCCTTTATTGATAGCAGAAAAGAAGGTCATGCCGTTAAAAACAATTGGTAAAACGGGAAGTATCGAGATAAACATTCTAAAATTCCATATGCTATCACTACTCAAACTACCTGCGTCTAACATGGTAGCAAGAATAAATTGTGGGGCTATCATCATGCATCCCCATAGTGGTAGGATAATTAAGGTTCCTGTGATTGAAAAAATCCAAAAACTCTGAATAACTCTATTGTACTTTTTCCCTCCGTAATTTATACCTACTACGGGTTGTAGTGCTCTCATTAATCCATAGATTGGTGTCAAAATAAAGCTTAAAACCCTGAATGCTACTCCATAAAAGGCTACTTCAAACACCGATCCATGATTGGCTATTGCATTAAATATTACTACTGCTTGCACAATGGTCATAAACATCATTATCAATGAGGGAAGCCCCATAGATATAATAGATTTGATAATCTCTTTATCCCAATAAAAGGTATTGGGTAAGGATAAAAACGAGGTTTTTTTGCTATTAAAATATAGATACCCTAGTATTGAATATACCAACATTCCAATATTAGAGGCCCACGAGGCTCCTGCTACCCCACAGTCCAGTACCACTATCAGTACATAGTTGAATATGATATTTACAATCAATCCAATCCCCATCACCAGCGCTGCTTTTTTCATCTTACCTTCTGCCCGAACAACCATATTAGAAGCGAGCCCATAAATCCAAAAAAATGCTCCAAATACACTGATTCTAAAATAGGTTACTCCTAATTCTAGTGGTTCTCCTGATCCTCCCATCATCTTTACCAAAGGTTCTGCAAAAATTAAAGCTAAAATCATATAGATTACCGTACATAGAATATTCAGTGAATTAAAATTCCCTAAAAGACGTTGTTGTTTTTCTATATCATTGGCTCCCAAAGCGATGCTTAATAAAGATCCTGCTCCTGTTCCTATCAATGACCCTATTCCTAATACAAAAGATGCCAAAGGGTAGGCTATAGATACTCCTGCTAATGCATTTTCTCCTATAAAAGCACCTACAAAAACAGCATCTAATAATGTATTGAAACCATATAAGACCATTGCTATAATGGCTGGCCAAGAGAGTTTCCACATGACGGGCCACATATTTGATGTGAGAATGAATTGTTTCTGTGCCTGATCATTCATTATTCTTAAAATTTAATTTGACTATTCATAATTCTTTCTGTTACTGACTTATACAATTAATACATACCTTTTTTATAAAATTTGTAAAAAGGACATATACTAATTCTATGCTTCATTCATGACTTTTTGATCTTGAAGAAGTGGTGCTGTAATAAGCTCTATTAGATATTCTAGGTGTGGTCGTTCTATACATGTAAAATGATCTCCTTGAATATCCATTACGGTAAATTCTCCTAGGCAGGCTTCTCGCCAGTATTCGATTGTTTTTTGTGCGGTTCCTGGTAAAAATTCTGATTGCCCTGTAGCGTTTAAGAATCGTATATCACCGATATACGGGAGTGGTGTGATATAGGATGCTATATAACTCTGTCTGTACATTTTATACAATCCTTCTGCCATCTCTACCTCCATCACATCTCCTGTCTCTTTATAAACAGCATCTACATATGCATTGAAACGGGTTCTAAGGTCATAGGTTGATAACTTCTGAAATAATGTACTTACTGCTTCTAGCCCCTTATCTCCTGATACTTTTTTTGGTGCTCCTTCTGGGATAACTCCGTTATTTTTTTCAATAATTTGCATAAAGGCTCTTGCCATATCCATATAATCAACGGCTCCGAAACCTGCTTGTTCTAAGGAAACTCCTAGATTAGGAACGAATAATGATTCTATGACTAAATCATCTTTTACATCAATATTAACTGGGTGACTGTCTACCAAAACCAAGTCTACAACCTCTATATCTCTTTCTATTAAGCGCCTAGCAACTTCTACTGCTATTTGACCTCCCATACAATATCCTATCAATTGCATTTTCTTATGTCCCGTTTCTATCAATCGTTCTGCGTAGTCTTCTGCGATCAATTCTATCAATTCTGATGCTTCGAGGTTACAATACACTTCTGTATCCTTGACAGTAATCGCCATGATAGGCCCTAAATCTTGTTTCATAAGCTCATCTAGTAACTGTAGCAGATAGTTCATGGTTCCTACTCCTGCATGAAAAACTACTCTAAGAGGACCGTTTTTACTTTCTCCATAAGGTGTTAGTACTCCATTACTGTTTGAAGAGGTTATTCCGTTTTCAGGATTAGATGCTGTTGCTTCTTGATCTAAGTTTTTAGATTTTTCTCGTATAAACTCTGACAATGCTACTATTGTAGGAAAGTTAAGCATCTGTCTTAAAATCGCATCATAGGGTATGTGAACTGGTGTTTCTTCTTTGGTTAAACTATCTCTAAGCTTTCCTGCTACTTGTGCCATTATCAAAGAGTCTGCTCCCAGGTCATAAAAGTTTTGTGATCTTCCTATTCCTGCAATATTGAGCGCTGTTGCTAATTGCTCTGATAGTTGTGTCTCGAGCTCATCCATCACCGAGTCTGAGCTACCAAATTGTGCGCCTCCCATTACAACCTGGGGCCTCCATTTTGCAATTGTTTTGCGATCAACTTTACCATTTCTTGTGATTGGTAATGCGTCTACAATTTGCAAATGACTAGGAATCATATATTCTGGTACAAGTTTCATTAGAAAACCAGATAACTCTGATGTACTTACATAAGATTGATTTTGTTTGAATTGAGTTATATATAATTGATTTTCTACTATTTCTAGCTTTGTTTCTGTATGTATGGTAGAACGTATATTTTCTGTGCTGTTATGTAGCAACCAACCACTAGGACGACATACTTCTTTTATAGCGATTATCTCCTCTTCTTTTTCTAGCTTCTTTGTGGTTATAACAACATCAAATCCATTAGGTTCCAGCCCTTGAGTTCTGTAATCAATCGTACTATCAAAAACACCAAAACATATATTCTCGTATTCTTTATAACTTGAGGATAATTCGCTTATGATTGCTTTATCTGTATGTGTGTATACATACTCTATTGACTTATCTTGTAGTTGTTCTATGATTGTATCTACTTGTTCTTTTCCTGTATCTCCTAATTGTAAAACTCTGAGAGGTTGTTTGCCTGTATGCTTTTCATGTATTGTATTAAGGGTTACGCCTATGTATGCGTCAACTTCAAGCGCTTTGCTATTCTTGATATCTACTTCTATATCTTTCAAGATTTTTTGAGCTTTCTCTTGATCTTGTTCTAGAGCGACTTTATCTTTCTGATTTAGTTCTATAACTCCTAATAAGGCTTTTTCTTCTACAGAGCCATCAACCACTACTCCTACTGCATTGACAAGAGAATGTTTTAATAGGGCTGATTCTATTTCTCCTAATTCTATTCTATGTCCTCTGATTTTTACCTGATTGTCTTCTCTACCCAAGAATTCTATTTCTCCTCCTGGAGTATAGCGCCCTAAATCTCCTGTACGATACAATCGTTGTCCATCTAATGGGTGCTTAAAGAATGATTTTTCTGTTAATTCAACTTCGTTTAGATATCCATCGGCTAATCCGTCTCCTGTGATATATAATTCTCCAATCGTCCAAACGGGGCAATCTCTATACTCACTATCCAATACTCTAAATCCTTGATTTGCCAAAGGCCTACCATAAGGAATGCTACTCCAATCTGGCTCTAATCCCTTGTATACGTGATGAATTGACCAAATAGATGCTTCTGTTGCTCCACCAAGACTAATTAATTGTACTTGTGGCAATTGCTTTGCCAAAATATCTGGCAGAGTAAGAGGAATCCAATCTCCTGAGAGTAATGCTAGTCTAAAGGCTGGTATTTTGATAGTGGTTTCTGTAGCCAAATAGGTATTCAACATTTGCATGAGTGCTGGCACTGTATTCCAGATCGTAATCTCATGCTTTTGTAGTAATTCTACCCAATGAGATGGGTCTGTTTGTCGTTCTTGATCTGGGTATACGATTGCTCCTCCTACAGAGAGTAATCCAAAAATATCAAATACCGATAAATCAAATCCTAATTGTGCCAGTGCCAATACTCTGTCTTTATCATTTACAGAAAAACGCTTGTTGATATCTATAATGGTATTTACCGCCGCAATATGATTAATCACAACTCCTTTTGGTTGCCCTGTAGATCCCGAAGTATAAATTACATATGCTGGTAAATTTGGGTCTGCATCTGTTTTTAAGGTGATCTCTGTTTTTGGTGTTACTTGATCTACTACAATTACTTGAATATGATCTGGCCAATGGGTTGTATTATTGGTATCGGTAATCACAAAGCGAATATCTGCATGTTTGAGCATTGTATGTATTCTCTCTTCTGGTTGAAATACATCTATGGGTACATAAACTCCTGCACTTGATAGGGTAGCTAATACAGCGATAACTTGATTGGCTCCTTTATGCATTGAGATAGCTACTTTATCTTGTGGTTTGCACCCTAATTTGTCTAATGCATCTGCTACTGCACTGGCTTTTTGTCCTATTTTTTTGTAGGTGGTTTGTCCTTCTGTATCAACAACAGCAATAGCATCGGGTGTCGTACTTATCTGCTCTATTATTTGTTTATGAAGTACATGAGTGGGTAATGGTGCATCTGTTGCGTTGATAAGATGTCTTTCCTTTTGTTGCCAATCTGGTAAACCGACTACACTATCATTCTGCCACGTTGTATCATCTATTACCAAATTCTGCAATAGTAATTCAAAAGCTTTAAACATATCATCTGCCATCTGATCAGGAAAAACATCTTCTCTGATATCCCAATTGATATGTAATCCATCTTGCGTATCCATCGCCTGACAATCAATAAAAACTTGTGGAGTCTGACTAATTCCAAACTCTCCTAGTTTTCCTTTTTTCTTATTTGCTTCGCTAGAATTGGTTAATCCAATCGCACTGGTAAATACAAAGGGCATAAGGGCACTATCTCTACCGTATTGCCTCGTAATTTCTCTCATTACTTCTACGCCAGAAAACAGGCGGTGATCCAGATCATCAAACAGTTGATTGTTTAAGGTTTTTGCTCTATCAATAAATGATTGTTTATCAGACCAGTTTACTTCTAGTAAGCTTACAGAGGTAAAATCACCTACTATAGAATTTACTTCTTCATGTAGTGGTAGCCTGTTTAATACCGTAAGGTTTAAACAGAACTTGTTATTGCGACTCCATCGTTCTATCACTGCCGCATAGGCTGTCATAACAATGGTTGTTGGTGTTAATCCTAATTGCTGACTTTGCTCTTTTATGCGACTCCATATAGTAGTGTCCAGTTTTATAAAACGACGTGTAAATCGTCCTTTTCCTGAGGGTTTATGTGATCTTGACAGCGGTAGGTCTGGTGCTCCCGGTAGGCTATGAATCCTATCCATCCAGTACTGCTTGTCTTTTACATAGGCAGTTGTTTCTCTCATTCCTCTTTCTGCAATCAAATAATCTCTAAAACTAAGAGTGAGTTCTGGTAATGGGGTTTCTATAGATTCATAAAGAGCTTCGAATTCTGATAATAATAACCAGATACTTGCCCAATCTGCAATCAAAAATTCCATAGAAAAATGAAGAATCGAATTTTCTGGGGTTTGAGTCACTCCTATGCCAAACAATGGCCATTTGCTGGTATCATAAACACGATGCCCCATATCTTCACGAATTTCACTCAATACTGTAGCTGCTTCTTTTTCTTCTTTGATGCTCACATCATTGAATGCTACTACCAATTCTGGAGTATTTTCCATCACACACTGATACCCATTATTATCTATTGTAGACCTCAGCATCTCATGTCTTGAGATAAGCTTATTCCAAACCTCTTGTACTCGTTTATGTACCAGCTTATCGTATTGTAATTCTAAATAAATATGACATGCTACCCCACCATAATCAAATACCTCATTACGCCCTAACAAATACGCTGACTGTACGTCTGTCAACGGAAAAGGGGCAAATCGATCATCTGGGTTTGCGACTACCGCTACTGATTTACTTTCTACTTTTAGTTGTTTTATAATAGCTAGTTTATGCTTTTTCAGTTCTTCAAGATCGGCTGGTTTAAGAACTCCTTGGGGTGCTTTGTATCGTAATTTTCCGTTTTCTTCCCAAAGTTTGATTCCGTCTTTTCTAAGTCTTACTAATAAATCTATATAGGTGGTGGTATCTGCTAACATATCTTTAAATTCTAAATTTTATTTTTGTTGGTTATTACGATGCTGTAAATGTTGCGCCATGTAAATAATCAGGATTCAAATCTAATTTCAGTCCAGATAACCCTACATCAAAAACTCTTGTTTGTGAGCTTGGTATTGCTTTTATGTATTTATCTTCTTTTATAAATTCCTGAAATTGATCTATATATGCTGAATCCATATCTAGTTTTACCCATGCTATTTTGGTTGCCCCATTTGCATGTTTTATTCCTTCTGGTTTCTGCGGTGTTTCATATCCCGAGAAAACAAAAGGAAAACCTTCTGGGTTAGGGCAAAAGACTTTGTATTTGACCTTTTCTCCTCCTGGGTTTATTCTTTTGTTACGAATAATCCGAGAGGCGGAAATACCAGATTTATTCATTTCATTTTTTATGGTTTTGATATCCAATGGATATTCTGGTACGTTTTTGTCTGTATTTTCTATATACTCTTGAGGTTCTAGAGCCAGATCACACCATCCTTCTGTCGTTTTTGCCCATTGTTGCCATCGTTGCCCAGCTGAACGCCCATAAAATAGATGTAATGGGTATTTTAAAAATTCGAATTTTTTGGGTAACTGAAAAAACTCTATGTATGGCCCTTCATCAAACCATAAAAATGCATTGTGTGCCTTTTCTGGAGTACTCCCCCATACTGGCGAAAACCCTAAGGCTTTATAGTCTTCTACAACTTGTTGTATATTATCTACTTTATATACTATATGACTGCATTTCAACATATCTTATTTTTTTACAATGAATAATTTTTGCTCAAAAGGTGTCAATGGGTTTTCTTCTTCTGGCAACACCACTACTTCTTGAGCCCCTGCTTTATTGAATGCATTACTCCATTGAGAGGGTGTAAAAAAGGTGGTCTTATCTTCTTTTCGTTCATCTTCTGGAGTAGTCATCATAAAGGCTTGTGAAATGAGTATTTCTAAAAATTCTCTGGTTGGCTCTGTTATCAATAACCAGCCTCCTTCTGTCAAAGAACTCATCATTTGGGTAATGACCCTGTCTGTATTTTCTGCATTATTAAGAACTCCTGCGGCAATAATAATATCAAAACCTTCTGCTAGTATTTGTTGTGATACAAAGTCTTGATCTATATCCAAAACCTGAAAATCTATCCACGAATAGTCTTTGAGTAGTTGTCTTGCATTATTCAAGAAAAAGCTTGAAAGGTCTGTAAACAGATATTCTACTTCTATATTTTTTATGATTGTTTCTTGTAGTTTTGGAGCTACAGATACTGTGGTTGCACCAGTTCCTGCCCCTATCTCTAATATTTTTATTTTTCTTAGAGAGGGGGTATTTGATAGCTTGTATTTTGCTATTCTATGCACTGCTTCTGATACTGATTGATTGAGATATTTGGCAGTAATAGTATCTCTATATAATGAATTAGCGATGTCTAAACGACCTTCTGGAAATAGTAATAATGCGGCTTGTTGGGTATCACTCATTAATTCTGGTAACTGCTCTGCATTTGCTACCAAATACTCCATGGTTATTGGATCTCCTAATTTATGATCCCAAGCGTCTTTGACAAATCCCCAACTTTGATTAAAAACATCGGTAGTGATTACTTCATCTCCGTTTGCAAAACCTGTGTCTAGCTTCTCGAGATATCCTCTCTTTGCCAAGATATCCAGCCAATAAGCTATCAACCCTTTATGTTTTGGGGAAATATTGGCTACCGATACAATATCTGATAATGTATATTCTTCGTTTTTATGGGTCAACACTCCTTGTTTTTGTAATGAGAATAACATAGAATGCAGTACTGCTTTGTCTAAGGTGTCTACAAAATCTTTGATTTGTTCTGTGGTTACGTTTTTTATAATAGTGTCTGATACTTCTGTGCAGGAGTAAATATCTTTTTCACTATATACCTTTGGTTCTCCTATTTCTTGCAGTAACTCTTGGGTTGCTGGTGTTTGTCGAGCAACTTTTTGTAATATTTCGACAGGTAAGGGCTGATGATTTATCCCAGATGACAAAGAAGGGTAGCCTAAGGCATTGGTAAGGTCTTGCCATTGTCTAGAAACTAATAATTCATTTTGTGATCTGGCTTGAAACCCTTTGTTTGTTTCTATACTTTCTTTTATAGACAGTAAATCCTGTCCTATTGCATAGGGCCATTGTTTGGATAGTATTTCTTTATAATTTGCTGGAGAATACTCGCCCAACACTTGTGTACTGTTTTCTAAAAGGTACTTGGCTCCTGATCCTGATAGGGCGTTCATACTACTTACATTTTCGGGAAAATGTAATCTTGGATGCCATACTACAGGGCCGTGTGTATCACTCAAAGAAAGGCTTCCCCCTTCTACTCCAATTGTTATTTTGTGTAATAGATGAAGGTGATTATCTGGGTCATCTGGGTTTACCTCATTGTGAGCTCTAAGGATTATAGGTGTTTTACCTATACTTCCTGTTAATACTGTAAATGGTCCTTCTGTCTTGGTTACCTGATCAATTTTCCATGGTCTGGTGTTTGGTAATGCTTCTGATAATATGTGCATTAACGGGTAGGAAACTTGTGACGCATATGCTACTTCTATATAGGATGCTTTTTGTTCTTTTAATACTGCTTTTGAACAATTTATAAAGCGTCTTACTTCTGGTAAATGCACATATAAATCTCCTGTTTGAAATCGTACATTATTTTTTTGTGCAGCTCGCAGACATATTGCCAAATCTTTATAATGTACAGGGTGTTCCTGTAGTACATGAATTCCTTTTTCTAAAAACTGAAGAGATAGTTCTGTTCCATTACCTCCCATTACTCCTGACCTGAGAACAACACAGGCTAGATCTACATCTTCTGGCAATTGATCTATAGATGTAAATAAGGGAATCTCATATTGTGCAGCACATTTTATAGAGCGCTCGCTTCCTTGAGACAGTAATCCGACTATCTCAAACTGATTTTCTAATTTTTTTAAAGATTCAAGGTAAAATTGTCCGAATGTAGAACCACAGACTACAGTTTTTAATCTTTTAGGTTTCATCTATATTTTATTTATTTTAAGAGGTCAGATTGTGTTTTCTAATAATTTTATTGATAGTATATCAACCGATACATTTATACATTGAAACTATCGTAATGAGGTGCTTTTTTCTTTGTTTACATAAACAAAAAATTATCTTTTTTTTATTACCTTAATTTTAGGTTATAGCTAGTATTTTTATCACGGCTTGTTTTAAATTTCGCCTTCCACTTCTTCTAATAACTCAACAATTGAAGTGTTTACTATTTTAAATTCTGTTATCACTCCCGATGTCATTAATCGATCTATAATTTTTTCTGGATTTGGTAATTCTGAGGCTGGTCCTATTCCAGAAGGAACTTTATCTTCAAGTACAGAAATACAGATCAATGCAGTTATTGTTCCTGTCAATACTGACATAGCATCCATTTGTAAAATGGCTGTTCGTGTTATTGAATTTTCATTTTTTTGTCCATCTAATTGCACTATCAAATTAAAATAGGTTTGCCTACCTATCAAATCCAAATCTGCTGCCAAGCATAATCGTTCTACTGCTCCTTTTGGATCGGTTTCAAATTGTGATCGAACAACGTTTAAGGCTTCTGGAACATGAGTTCCATCTATTACCAAATTCCAATCACCATTAATAAGATTTAATTGTTGGGCAACGTATAGGGATTCATTGTCAAAAAAAGGAAAAACAGCTACTTCTCTAGGAAAAAATGGGATTGTTGTTGCTGATTGCCTTTTTAATACCGAGGATTTCTTTTTTCTATCTCTCCATGCGGCTAATGGTTCATTGGTTTCCTCTAAAACACCGACTAAATAATCTTCGGCTCCAGAGGTTGTAAATCGATCTAGGGCTCCTGTATACATCACTAAAGAGTTTACTGTATCAAACTCTTGTGCTAGCCACTGTGGTAAAATACCTGTAAGACCAGGAGTGGTTCCTGCTCCATACCTAATAGAAACTTCTGTTTCTATTGAGCTCATCTTTTCTAATACTTGATCTATACCTGCATCGATATGATGGCAATGATTCGATATACATAGTTTTGCGACTCTACTTGATACTTTATGAGATGGGCCTACACAGTTTACCAAGACAGTACAGCCTTGTATAAAAACTTCTAATCCCTTATCATCTTCTACATTTACAGATTCCCAAGTAACATCAGGAAATTCTTTACTAAATTTTTCTTGTGCTTTTTTGGGGTTTCTACCACCAATTTTTATAGGTAATTTATTCCATTTTGCCAGTTGTCTAGTGGCATGGATTCCTACTTCGCCATATCCTCCTAAAATCCCTATCATATC
This sequence comes from Aquimarina sp. I32.4, assembly GCF_002924285.1. Taxonomy (NCBI): domain Bacteria; kingdom Pseudomonadati; phylum Bacteroidota; class Flavobacteriia; order Flavobacteriales; family Flavobacteriaceae; genus Aquimarina; species Aquimarina sp. I32.4. The sequence goes on from NZ_PGUB01000049.1 coordinate 16,131, forward strand.
TCTCCTTCCTCCATTAGTTCTAAACTTTCTTCGAGTATGCTACATTTTTCTTCTACTACCGCTGCAACATCTATGAGAGTAGGAGATTCAAATATTTGCCGTAATGATAGTTCTATTTCGTAACGTTCTTTTACTATGGCCAAGAAGCGAGTTCCTAATAGGCTGTCTCCTCCAATCTGAAAAAAACTGTGATGTCTGCTGATGATATCTATATGCAATAGTTCTTTCCATATATCTGCAATCTCTTGCTCTATTCCTTTATGTGGTTTCTCTATCTGTATAGATGATGCTTCCTGAAAGTCAAAATGTTCCGTAATTGCATCTCGATTTACTTTTCCGTTCTTACTTAATGGGAACCAAGGTAATACAGCAATTTTTTCAGGTACCATATGATTTGGTAAATGCTGAGAAACATGATTGATGAGTTCTTCTGTATCAATTTTTATCCTTTCTGCTGGGCAATCTGCTTCTATAAGTTCTGTAAAAGATTTACCGATTGCATTACAATGAATTTTATTATACCCATATTTTGAAAAGATTTGCATCCATTCTTTTCCTGTAAGCATGGGGCTATATTTTACTCTTCTTTCATGATCAAAATCTACATATCCTTTATCTAGCACAGCCGAGGTTACTATTGCTACTGGACTAAGCTCTGCATGTTCTAATGCTATTATTTTTCCTTGATCTGCTACTAATAATGAGGCCAAGGCAACACCCTCTTCTGGATTTTTATACCTGTGTAAGGTATTAATTGCTAATACTACATCAAATTTATATTGTATTGGTTCTGGTATTCTATTTTCTGGTATTCTATAGCAAGATGCATACTCTGAGAATGGTTCTAAATTCTTTCTTGCTACCTCGAGCATAGAGGGTGCAGATTCAAGAAGTGTGCAACTAATTTCTGATGCCGATGATATTTTTAATAACCTAGCTGTCATTATACCCGTTCTTCCGCCTAGAACTGCTACTTCGATAGGCCTGCCTTTTTCTTTGGCCAGATTACTGATCTTTATAGCAATTTCCTGAATCCCCCATAAGGTTCCTGAATCTTTTGCGGATAAGTTTTCGGGGGATAGTATGGGGTCATCTAGTAATATTGTAGGTGCCAGATTTCCTGAAATAATTTTATAATAATCTGGTATACTTTCTAGTAAGTGTTTTTGCACTCGTTGTAAGAATACATGTTCTTTTGTCTCTATTTCATGTATTGGTAATGCTGTTTTTGTTGCTTGTAATGCTTCAAAAACTTCTTGAAACCTCTCTCCGCTACAATATATGTTTTCTTTATGGATCAACACTTTTCTGCTTATCAACCATTGTATCCAAATTTGTAGTATCGCTTGGTTATCTTCTGATACTTCTAACTGGGTTATTGGGTCCCATGTGGTGTCTTTATAATGATGTAGTTGTTCTAGCTGTAGTAGTTCGAATAATACATATTCTATAGATATTGCTTGTTCTTCTCGAGATGTCTCTCTATATAATTGTATTTCTTTTGATATTGTGGGCAAGGGACTTTTGCTCTTATTCTTTATTCTTTCTGGCACTACTGCGGCTACAAGATGTTGTGCTCCTTCTGTAGATGAGATTGTGACAACTGCCTGCCCTATCCCTTCTGATTTTTTTAATATGGTTTCTATCTCCCCTAGTTCTATTCTATATCCTCTTAATTTTACCTGATGGTCTTTTCTACCAAGGAACTCTAGTGTACCATCTACCCAATATCGCCCAAGATCTCCTGTGCGATACCAACGTTGGTTATCTATCGCTATAAATTTTTCTGCGGTTAATTTAGATTGTCCTAGATATCCTTTTGCTACGCCAGTTCCTCCTATCCATAATTCTCCTGCAACCATATCAGGGCAATCCCGCCCAAATCTATCTACTACTCTAAAACACTGATTTTCTAATGGTTTTCCATAAGGAATAGAACTCCAGTTTGAATCTACATGTGTTACTTCATGAAAATTAGACCATATAGATGCTTCTGTTGCTCCTCCTAATGCTACCAACGAGGAATTTGTTGATACATTTTGTAATCGGTGTAAAAGATCTAATCCTACCCAATCTCCTGATACCATTGCTAGTCTGATAGAATTAAGACTTTCTTTTTCTGTTGCTGTTATGAGTAGCATATCTAATAATGCTGGTACAGAGTTCCATACTGTAATTCCTGTTTTTTGAATAAGTTGAACCCAAACAGAGGCTTCTCTTCTTATTTTCTCATTGAGTAAAACAATTGCTCCTCCTACAGATAATAAACCAAAAATATCGTATACAGATAAGTCAAAGTCTAAGGCTGATAATGCTAGTATTTTATCATTTTCTGTTACCGAAAACCTTTTATTTATATCCTGAATTGTATTGTGTGCAGAACGATGGGTAATTTCTACTCCTTTTGGTTCTCCTGTTGATCCAGAGGTAAAGATTACATATGCTAATTGATATGTGTCTACTAATATAGGTTGAGACAAAGGAGCTTCTTGTTCTCCTTCTACTACTTGAACTATTTTGACTTCTGGGTCTGTAAATGCTGTTATCTCTTTATCATCTACAAGTACACAACGTATACCTGCTATTTTATGAATTTGTCTTTGTCTAGATTTGGGTTGATCGATCCCTATGGGTACATAAACTGCTCCTATAGAAAGTACTGCTAATACTGCTATGATTTGATTAGGACCTCTTGGAGTTGTGACTGCAACCAAATCTCCTTGTTCTACATTTTTTTTGAGTAATGTAGTTGCTAGGCAGCATACTTTGCTTTTTAATTCTTTATATGTTATTTTGTTATCCTTACCATCTTCATCCCAAATTAATGCAATTTGCTCTGGGGCCTTTTCTGCAATATCAAAGAATTCTTGATGTAAGCATTTTTCTTTTACACTAGTTATTGTATTATTTACATTGGCTCTTATGGTGCGTTGTGCTTCTGGTAGTATATCCAGAATTGGTAATTGCCAATCTTCTTTTTGTAACCAGTCTAACATCTGTAGATATGCATCAAACATTTCTTGCACCAGTTCTTTTTGCATTACAGATTCACAGAAATACCAGTTAATTTCTACCTCATCATTCTTTTCTATTATTTGATAGTGTAAGGCTTTTTCTTTTTTTTCTAATAGTAAATTTGCTTCTTGTTTATCTATTCCTAGAGTATTCTCTATGTTTGTATTTACAAAGATTGGAATATCTGTCTCCTCTTCTTCTGGATACTTAACTTTTATACTGGTAAGCAACTGTTCTTCAAAATACCTACATGATGTTTTCCAAGGTATTTTTCTTGTAATCCATGATTGTTCTGCATAAGGAATATCTACTACATTCGGAACCACATTTGTATCAACAATCAGTCTAGATGAAGTACTCCATCTTTCTATTACCTGAATAAATGCGTTTAATAGAACTGAAAGAGGTGCTATATCATTTGATTTTGCACTTTCTTGGATAGATTGCCAACTTGTATTTGATAATTGGTATCTAATGTTTAACAAAGGGCTTTTTTCTTTGCTATCTGTATCTATTATTGAAGATATATATCCAATACATAGATGACAAGGTTGTTGTTTGTTAATAGTTTCAGTAAAAATAGGAGCTGTTTGTTGTTGTTTTTTTGCTGTCATACTAAACAAAAAATTGTTGTTTAATTCGATTACAATAATCCTTCTGAGGGAAACAATAATTGTAATAAAACGGTTAGGTTTAAAAAGAATAATTTAGAATGGTTCTAATCAAAAATAAAAACTCCTACCTCCTATTCCTCTACGTATAACGGAAAATAACCTACGTTATAAGGAACCCCCCTTAAAACAAAGGATATGTGGGTTAAATTATGTGGTTCTTATCTAACCCGCTATGCATTATAAAATCTATTACATCTTGTAAGTTCTGAAAAAACGGACGTTACGCTGCATTTTTTATTGTACTTTCAGGCTTTATAACGTAGTTCTACTATAGAAACTGGGTTTAAAAAAGAACCTAAGTGCAAGGAAACAAGACCATTAACACACCTAGTTGTGATCTTAAATCAAAATGCCTACTTTTGTTTTTTCACACCTAACTTACCATCATATATTATAAGGAAATATTTTTTTGATATTAAGACTATTAAATTACCATACCCGACTTATTTTATCTTTGGATATACAATGGAGTTTTACATTTTAAACATACAATCATTATGATAAACCAGATTGCAGGTTTTATTTTTCGTTTATGTATGGGGATTCTTGCTTTTATAGGGGGAGTGTTTGTGATACTATATACGATACTTTTTGATTTTGTAAGAGAGAAGATATTGCGAAAAAAACCTATTGAGAGCTGTTGTCTTACTGATGACATACATAAAGATGATACTCAAGAATCAGAAAAAAAGAAATCTGATGTATAGATTTAAAACATTGTGATTGAGGCGATTTAAACTTCTTCAATTCGCTATAAAAATGCTCTTTTCACTAGAATCAAAAAAAAAAATTAAACCCCTTAATGACTAAAAATTCAGAAAAATTTCCACCAAGGTTTTGACTTTTGCGGTTGCCCATAAGAATACCCATAATAACTTTTTGACTGAGTTTCTACACCATTTAATAATATCGAAAGATGTGTAAAACGTTTATCTTTATATAGGTTTTGAACTACTTTCAAAAATTTTCTTTCTGTCAAATCAGACCTTACTATGTAGATACATAAATCTACATAATCACTTAGTAAAAGAGCATCTGCCACCAAACTTACAGGAGGAGTATCTATTACCAGATAATCATATTGATCTTTTAATTCTGTGATTAATTGTTGTAACCGTTTGCTTTTTATCAATTCTATTGGATTAGGTGGTATTACTCCTGAACAAATAATATCTAAATTGGGAATATGATCCATATTGATACAGATATCTTCTAGAGTTAATTGCTCGTCTCTGATATAATTTGATACTCCTATATAATCGTCTATAGCAAGATACTCAAGTATTTTAGGAGACCTAAGGTCTAGTCCCAACAATGCTACCTTCTTATCTGGATCTGCCAAGGCGATAGAAAGGTTGGTGGATATAAAAGTTTTTCCTTCTCCTACTGTTGATGAGGTTATTAAAATAGTTTTACATTGTTTGTGACTGTCATCAGATAGTAAAAACTTAAGATTACTCTCAAAAATCCTAAATGATTCTGCTGTAACAGATCGATCTGTGGTAGAGATAATCACATTTTCTTTGGTATCAACCTTTGGTATTTCTGCTACTATTGGAATATCTAAGGTTTTTTCTATCTCTAATCTATCTTTTACTTTAGTATCAAAAAGATCTTTGAAAAATATGAGTATTGCGGGGATCAACAATGTTCCAAATAATGCAACTAATACAATAATCCTTTTTTTTGGTTTTACTGGATTTTTAGAGCAATATGCTTTCTCAATAACTTTTGCATTAGCCACTGTAGCAGAGAGTGAGATTGCTGTTTCTTCTCTTTTTTGTAATAGGTAGAGGTATAAGGTTTCTTTTATCTCTTGTTGCCTTACAATATCTCTTAATTCTCTTTCTTTTTTGGGTAAAGAGGCTATTTTACCTCTCATTCTTGATTCTTGACGTTCGAGGTTTTTGAGTTTTATTTTTAGTGTTGTCTTTTGGTTCTTAAGACTTTGTTGCAAGCTTACTCTCAAGCTTTCTAACTTATCATTAAGACTAACAACTATGGGGTTTTGAGATGTTGTTCCTTTTAATACTTCATTTCTTCTAAGTGCTGTTTCATTATAACTAGCTATAATACCAGTAACAGCTTCATCAGAAAAACCTAGATTTACAGGTAATAAATCTTCTGTATTGTCTTTTAAGTGACCATTCATAAAATCTACTAACCCTAATTGTGTATTTGTCTCTAGTACACCTCTCTTATTATCTGAGGAGGTTTCTAAAAACAACTCGGTTTCTGTTGTTACATTAGTAAGATTATTAGATGTTTTAAATTTTTCAACTCCATGTTCTATATCGGATAATTCTGTATTTATGATTGATAGCCTTTCTTTTATAAAATTGGCTGTGTTTTCATAAATCATATTTTTATCCCTAATGGCATCTATATTATATTCTTCTACTAACCCATTGAGAATATCTTTTGCTTTTTCTCTTGTCGCTGTATTTAATTTTAAAGAAATTACATTGGCATCTTTATTAACTAAACCTATATTAATTCTCTTTTTATAATCTTCTACTACATCAGATACTACCTGAATTGATAAGAATATTTCTTTTCCTAAAAATGCATCAAAATATTCGTGATTGGGGGTCAATAATAAGTTACCTACTTTTGTCTTTACTTCTTTTCCAAATATGCCTTTTACCTCAATGTCTTGTTTTTCTTCTTTTATAGTAAAATCAGTTTTAGAATTAATAATAATCTTTAATTCTATTGGTTCATCTACAAACAATGAGTCGTTAACAAATAGTATTGTTACTGGTCGCTTCTTATAGAGTTCTACTAATCTTTTTGAGAATTTTCTTTTTGCAAAATATTGATGATGTAGCTTGAGTTTTTTGACTACATTTTCAAAAAGAGGTCTAGATTTTAGTATTTCTATTTCATTTTCTACTTCTTTATTATTGGATTTTACAATACTTAAATCCTCAAAAGCAGATAATTCTGATAAAATCCCTGCTTTTTCTCCTTTAATCAATATAGTAGAGGTTACCTTATATTCAACGGGAGTATATTTTAAATAGAAAAATGCTAATAGCACACATAAAATGCCTGAGATTAAAAATAGTTTCCAGTATTTTAAGTAATTCTGAAAGTGATCTTTTACCGTAAGACCGTTTTTTTCTTGTTCGTATTGATAATCCATATATACTAGCGGGTTAATAAAATTACAACAGATAATAATACGGATGCTACAGACACCCATATAGGTGTATTTTTATTATATGATGATGATTTTATTTTTGCCTTATTAGGAGTAACATAAATTGCATCATTTTGTTTGAGGTAAAAAACAGGGGAATTAAAAACTTGATCAGAAGTGATATCAATTCTATGGTATTTATACTTGCCGTCTTGTTCTCGTATAACTAGAATATCTTTTCTTTTACCAGTGATTGTTAAGTCTCCTGCCAATCCCAATGCTTCAATAATACTTATGCGTTCATTAGGAATCGTAAAAGTTCCTGGTTTATTGACCTCTCCTAGTACTGTTATTTTAAAATTCACTAGCTCTATATGTACAATAGGGTCTTTGATATAATCAGACAGTTTTTCTTTGAGCACATTGGTTGCTTGAATCAAGGATAGTCCTTCTAATTTTATTTTTCCCAATACGGGAAAATCAATGGCTCCATCATTTTTTATGAGATATGTAAGTTGTTTTCTTTCTCCTACTACACTACCTGGCATTGTATTTATAGAAACTGCTGGTAGATTAAAGGGTTCTAATCCTTGCATATCTGATGATGATACTGTAATAGATAATAAATCATCTGGTTCAAAAATGGTTTTGTATTGTACTTTTACTTCTTTCTCGTAGGCATTAGTGATATCTTGAAAATAAACAATATCTTTTTTTGAAGCACAAGAAGTTAATAATATTGCCGTACTATATAGAAAAAGGGTACGTACTATTTTTATGATCATATATGTAATTAATTTAATATTGCAAAAAGAGAATGGTTTTTAACAGCTTCTTTTTCCTCGTAGAAGTATGTTTTTTGCTATTTTTATACAGTACTCTATATCTGTTTTTAAAGGTGCTTTTTGATATGCTTCTAGATACTTCAATTCTGAAGCTACAATTTCTTCTAATGTTTTAGGCATATCTGCATAAAATGGTGGTATCAATCCTGGTTTTACCTGTAATCTCTTTTCTTGGAGTTCTTTTGGATATAAACTAAAATAATGACTACTTAGCGGGCGAACCCCTATCAGTTTCATTTCACCTTTGATAAAATTATAAATCATCGGTAATTCATCTATCCAGTATTTTCTCATTATTTTTCCTTCATGAGATATTCTGAAATCATTTTTGATCTTACCTCCGTCTTTCAGGTTATTTTTCTCAAAAATATATTGCTGTAAGTATTCAGAAAATGGATACATAGTTCTAAACTTATAGACTTTTATTATTTTGCCATCCTTGCCTAATCTTTTTAACTTAATTAATGGCCCATAGGTGGGAGTATTATCAAATACTGGCTCTTTAACTTTTCTGGCTACAAAATGTAATAAGTTATCAATACTTCTCTCTTCTAGAACTTCAAAACCACAAGAATATAGTCGTCCAAAAGTTTCTGCTTTGGTTAACACACGTCCTTTTCCTTGTGTTATATGAAAATACAACCCTTTGGTAAGCTTAAGTTTAGGAAAAATTCTGGTCAACACTACATCTGCCGCATAATACATATAATTAAATGGCTTATAGAGTTTTTTTAAGAGCCTATTTTTACGAACAGCATGAGTTTCTACATGATTGATAAAAATACCTCCTTCTGGTAATTTTGCATTAACAGATTTAAAATATTTATTGATTCTCCTAAAATCATTAACTCGTTTTAGATTTACGATACTCCTATATCGATCATCCTCTACATTATCGATATTAAAACGAATTCTAGTTGCAGTTACGAATACATCTTTTGGTATCTGCGTTGCATGTTCATCTATAAATTTAAAAGCTTCTTCTCCTATTTCATCGATCATTAATTTTTTCCTATCGACATTCCACTCACGATCCAAATTGGTATCATTGGAATTTTCTGGATTTAAAAGCTCTTCAATTTGCCTGTCTATAAACTGGGGAAATTTAGTTAGCATTTGATATAATTTTTGAGTTTGCGCAAATTGGTTAGATAGATGGGTATGTGTAAAAAAAAAGTTAATACTTGTTAAATTAATTAACAAAAATTAACATGTTAGTACATTAATTATCAAACCTTAACACCTATGGTAACGGGGATACAATCATAATAGTATACTGTATTGTTAATTCAACGTAAAATTTTTATACTAAAAAATACAGTTTTACATAAAACAAATTATTATCAACTGATTAACAATACTTTATCATTACTGTTTTTTTTTCATTTTTTTATAAAATTCTTTTTTTTCAACAAAAAAGTATCGTTTAATCACATTTTTAACGTTCTGAAGCAAAAGTTCTTTGCTCCATAATACCATATTATCATTCCATCGTTGTGGATGAAAGGTAAACATGATTTTATCAGGTAATCTATCTGCTTTTCTAATGATTTCATCAGTTGCATGAAATGTATCAGTGAAGGATGTTTCTACACGATCTCTCACACTTACCTTATGACCATCCCATCGGCGTCCTGTATCTGTTAAATAAAAGACTTGCTCAAAATCTACATCAAAATAGGGCTCTGCTGTAATCTCATAATCTTTGTATGAGTAGGTTTTCCATAAATCTTTAGAATCGTACTTAGACATAGGGCTACCATGCATACATATTGTGGTTACTGGTGCTAACTTTCTTAAGGCTTCAAGGTTTTTCTCAAAATCTTTTATTCCTTTTTGCAAATCTCCATCGACTGTAGTCAGGCATTCATAATGATACCCTATTTCATGCCCTAAATCTGCTATTTCTTGTATTACTTTTTCGTTCCAACTCTCTGGCACTGCTCTAAAATAGTAGGTTCCTTTTATAGTATGTGCTGCTTGTATTCTTGCAAACGCAAGAGAGTTATAAGGCAATAAATCTACATCATGACGCAGCACAATTGCTTTTTGATTAGGGGTAGCAATAAACTCATCAAAAGTTTGAAATGTGTAGTTTTGCCTGATCAATGACTCTAATAGCTCTGTATATTTTTTTACTGTAAAATCCATTGTTTTTTTTAAAAATTAAGATGATAATCAGGGTTTGTTTTCATAGTAATTTGACTCTCTGGAAAATTTTCTACAAACCACATCATAAATGCAGTTACATCTATTTTATCTGCCAGAAGCTTTTGTTGTCTTTCTTTAAAAACTTCTTTTAGGTTAGGAATTTTTTCTAATTCTTTGACTTTATCCAAAACATTTTTTCCGTTTTGAAAGTTGTATACTAATCCATATTGTTCCTGATCCTCATTATAAGCTCTCTTCAAAGAGTTTACATATATAGAGGGGGTGCCCAAAACACCTGCTTCTGATGCCATAGTGGCTCCTTCACCAATAAACATTGTAGCTCCTGATAACACTTCATGCATTTGTTCTGGTGCTATTTTGATATTAAATCTTTGGTATTCTTTTGGTAATTTACTTTCTGAAGAGATAAACACCGTATACCTGTCTGTTAGGTATCTTACTAATTCTTCTTTTTCTTTTTCTGAGAAGCCATTCTGCCCTTTATCATGTGAGGCATTCCACGAAACAAATCGCAATAAAACATATTTTTCATCTTCTTTGATATTAAGAATTTTATGATATGCTTGTTTGCTTTGAAAATATTCTGGGTGTAAATATGCCAATTCATGATACCCGTTATAGCGTATTTGTTTTGGCCCTAGATCTTCTACAAGCACCGATGGAGTAAGCACGGCTTTTGTAAAAGGTAAATATATTTTGATTTGCTCCCAGTTACCTGAATCTTCTAATGATATGTGTGGTTTTTGAAGTACTGCTGCGGCATGTGCCGCATAGGGCGAGCCATGACTCATGAATATATCTGGTTTAAATTTCAGCCCTTGAATGATCTCCATCATATCAAACTTGAATAAACCAAAAACCTTTCCTGCTGTTGTATTGTATTTTTTACCAAAGGACTTATAATTAAAACCTTCTGCTTTGAGCAGTTCTATTTCGTACTCCTTTTGCCTGCATGTAAATAAGAACTCATGCTCTTTTTGTTGCATTCTTTTTGCTAAATTTTTAAAAAGATGCACATGTCCTGGATGTCCTATATCGACTAATATTCTCATGATGTCTTTTTTAAAATTTTTACTGCGGTCTTACCAATGTTGTATAGTATGGGTTTGGCCACATACAAAAACCTGCCGTGCTCTACTAGGTCTCCACCAAATTTGGATTTAAATTCTCTTACTCCATAATCCTGATCTGGTTTTCCTGCTCCCATAAAATCAAATCGTGCTATATTATTTTTATAGGCATACTCCATAGCTGCCCAAGTTGCCAATATACTAGGATATATATTTTTGTAAACCCCATCTTTACCACAGACAAACCATTCATAGATTACTTTATTACTAAGGATTGGGCAGACAATCCCTCCTATAATCTCTCCTTGATAGTGGATCAAAAGAAATCTTGCGGTTTTGCTTTCCCACATTTTCTGAAAAAATTCAAGGTCTGGCAATGGAGTTTTAACTTTGGTGGTATACAAATGATGTAAAATGGTATAGTATAATGCTACCTCATCTACATTTTGAGCTTCTATAATTTCTGCTCCATTTTTAATACTTTTCTTAACTTGCCTAAGCTTACTACTGCTCATCCGTTTTCGCATTGCTTGCTCATCTCTACAATCCAAATGAAAGTTACAATGTGGCACATACTCAAATCCTACTTTTTGAAAAACATCTTTGTAACTGCTATAATCATTAAGATTCCTGATCTCAAAATAAATAGCTTTTTTATGCATCTTCTTTATTACTTGCTCTAACAGTTCTTCTACTTCTGTATTTGTTACATCATTACTAAAAACAGGACCACCATAAATAATTGCTCTACTTGTAAACGTAGATTTGATCCCTTTTTCTTTTTGGATAATCCCCGCAATCAAAGCTGTTATTTTTGAACCTCGTTCGATAGCAAAGCCAAATGTTTCTAATCCTACATTTTTGTAAAAATGTAGTGCTTGTTTGGTCTGAAAAAAATTTGCTGTATCAGATGATGCTAATAGTACTTGCCATTGCTGTTCTGTGATAGCATCTAACATGTTATGCATTTTAAATTCTTTTGTCATGATATTGCGCTTTTGTATACTTTTATCAACTGATGTGCAATGGTCTCAGAGGTCAAGTGGTTAATTGTATCTCTACCTGTTGTTTTTTGTTCCAGAGATGATGCTTCTTGAATACGATCTGCAATTTCTTGTGGGGTAAAACCAGTAACAAAACACCCTTTGGTATCTGCTATAACTTTTCTTATGTCTCCTACATCTACGGCCACAATCTTACTGTTACAAGCCATAGCTTCTTTTATTACGTTTGGAGAGCCTTCCCACAAACTAGTAAGTAATACTACATCTGCAGAATTAAAATAATAAGGCATCAGATCATTAGGAATATCTACTAGTGTATGTAATTCAAATTCGCTTTCTTGCAATAACTCAAAAGCAGCTTCAGCTAGTATAAAATTCTTCTCAAAACGTGCTGGGTTTGCGGCAAAAAGAATATGTTTTTTTTGAGAGTTCCATTGCGTAATCTTTAATGCTTCTACTTTTGTATAGGGTTTAAATTTTTTAACATCTACTCCGTTGGGAATAACATAAACTTCATCTAAACCTGATGCTTTTTGCATGTCTTTGGATTTGACAATAACTTTTTTCCAAAAAAAAGAATTAAAAAATATAATTAAATATTTAAAAAATCTCGATTCTTTTACGTCACTTCCCATTAATGAAACGACCAAAGGTTTGGCTCCTGATAAAGCAGCGACCATTGCGCTTAATGAATAATGTGCATGAATACAATCGAATTCTTTATTTTTCAAAAACTTTTTTAGTTTAAATATATTGCTGAAATACCCCTTAATTCCTTTGCCTTTTATCCCATAAAAGACAACTTGATGACCTAAGTCTATCAAAGATTGTCCTTGATTTTTAATGATAGGAGAAATGCCATTTTTTGCATTCCCACTGCTTATAAAAAGAATTTTCATCTGTTTTATAGATATTGTTTTAGAGACCAGATACGTGCATACCCATCATTTGCTTCTAAATATTATTATTTAATTTTAGAGCCTATCCTATCATGGCTTCAATTATATTGAAACGTACATGTATGTATTTATACGAAAATGTCCTCCAAAAAACAGTTAGTTATTATTGTTGTTTATACGGTGGTCACATACTTTTTTTTATGTATTGACAAATTGAATCTGTATAGATTTTTTCGAGATCTATAGCTATTTCTTTTGCTGACCAACCGTTTTCTGTTTTAACAAAATAAGCATCAGACATGTTTACAATAGAAGTTCCAAAATAAATTCCCTGCATTTCTATCAGGTAATATTTCTCTCCATCATAAGCAATATCTAATGAAACATGAGGTATGTCTAAATGCTGAAAAATTTTTTCTGCAAAATCCAGTATTTGATGAGTTAATTCTGATTGGGTTCCTGGCTTATAATTTGTTTTACTACCACTCGCCCGAAAATCATTTTCTCTATTATATCTGGTTAACACAAAATAGCGTTTACCAAATACAAGGATTTTCCAGTCTTTTTTTAGGTTAGGTACAAACTGCTGGATAATGAATTTTTTTCTATAAATAGAGTCTTTAATATATCCTTTATGTTTGTAGGTTCGTCCTAGTTCCCACAAATAATTTTTCAGATAAAATGTTCTTGCTATCTTTTTTGTTTTTTTGATCAGGTCTTTTTCATTTTTTGCCAGGCGTACCGTTGTTCCAGATGCTCCCATAGCTCCTTTTAGCACAACAGGATACTCCATTTCTTTGAGACAAGGTTCTAATTCATCTATTGTACCTAATTTAAATGTTTTCAGGTTACAAAATTGACTTGGCAAAATAATGTCTCTCAATAACTCCATGAATACTTTGTTATTGTTCGCTTTCAGATATTTATATGATGGTATCACTCGAGCCTTTGACAGCTCTAATGCGTATATTATATCTTCTATATAGTTTTTATAAAAATAGTTAGGATCTTCAGAAGATGTATAAATAATAGTGCTTTCAGATAGATCTTTTGATTTCCAGTTTATTTCAGAAAATTCAGAAAATATAACTTCATAATTATGTTCAAGAAAATAATATGCTAGTTTGGACTTATCCATACCACTACGGTAAGGAGTATCCATATGCTTTGATCCAAAATTTCCTTTGTAATCAGTAAGCGCTACTATTTTTTCCATGAGTATTCATTTTATATTGATTAGTTTCTCAAATAGTAAATATTACTATCTGCATACATTTTTTATATTGCTATTTATTCTTTAATACAATGTTATATATTTATATCAGGGATAAAATGCTGTATAATAAACTCATCTCTATAGCTATTTTCTTTTAGGTATTTTTTTGCAAAGTAACCTGCTATCTTGTCTTTATCCATGCCTTTGCGGTATGGAGTCTTCATGTGTTTGATACCGAACTTTTGATTACAGTTGGTATGTATCATTGTTTTATTCATAGTGTGAAAGGTGTTTTGAGTTTGTTTTTGGTTGATATTGTATAGCTATTAAAATGGACACTGCTATAAGTAATGTATCTCGCTCTTTTTCTGGGGTATGTGGTGATATAGTATCGAGCATATTACTTAAAACAGATGTATCGAAAAGAGAAGTCTCTCTGAGTGTCTCTTCTATTATTTTTTTATGTGTTAATGTTCCTGATATAATACCTAGATTATCTAGGTTTGGAGTTTTCACTTTTCGTTTGAAGCGCTTTTTTATAAATGGGATAATAATCTTGTATAAATACATTAATTCTCTTACATCTTTAGGACGGTATCCTTTTCCTGTTATTTGATGGTAGATTATACTATTTGTCTTTTTTATAATATCTGTGTATAGATATTGTCCTTTCATTCGTTTTAAAGGGTTTTCTGTAAAAAAGTCATTGTTTGCTCCTGCATACTTGGTGGCAAGTAATTCTTTGATAAATGTATAATCGAGAAAAGGGGTTCGTACTTTGACATGTTGCATTTGTATACTAACCCATTGTCCGAAAAACTTTCTAAAAATCTCTTCAAATACAAAGACATAAAATTTCTGATTCTCGGTAAGGTGATTAGGTATTGCTTCTTTATATGCTATTACCTCATCTATCAATTCTTGAAGTTCTGTTTTATAATTTTCTTTTTGTATTACTTTTAATGCTTTTGCATTCGTTATTTTATCTTTTATTTCTTGTGAGGTCGTACTTATAAAGACATCTGCTAATGTAGTAGAAGTTACTGCTCCTGTAAGATGTAATGCCCTAAATAACTCACTACCAACAATACCAGAAAGCAAGTAATCTGATTCTTTGGCTATTTGCTCTGTACTATATAAAAAATGTGGATAAATAAATCCATTTCCTCCTGGATATTGGTAGATATATGAGATTGCTTTATGTATATATTCTTGATTTAGATACTCCTCACTTCCTAAATCAAAGCTTTTATAAGGAATATTGAGTTTGGCTGCATTTGCTTTGGGGATTGATACATCATCATTCTCTGGTCTTCCAAAAGAAAAAGTTTTAAAATCTTTATTATGAAATGTAGCACAGCTTACCAAAGTTCGTCCATCGAATCCACTGGTAAAAGCAATATCAAAACTAGTATCTGGAAAATAATGGTTTGTAGTTTCTATAAATAAATCACTTAACCTGTCAACGACTTTTGCTCCTTTTACAGGGTGTTGAGTGAACATAGAAATAGTGTCCAAATGCTTTTGTATTTCTAATCTGTCTACTAATATGGTTAAAAAAGAATTACAAGGAACTAATTGTATTTCTTGATATAGTGTTCTATTAAAAAAACCATAATTAAACAGTAGCGTCTCCAAAATAAATTTTTTATTTATCGAAAACTCTTTTTTTGATTTTTCTCTAATGTACTGAATTGATGATGAGAAACAGCTGTTATCTGTGGTGTAATAAATTGGTAACACATTCAGGAAACTACTATATATTTTAATGGTTTTATTATGAACTACAATAGCATAGAAATTACCTCTAAGCTTGGGGATATTATCTGAATGAGAACTAAAAAGAATTTCTTTTTCTCCTATATAATCTCCAAAAACAAAGATTGTCTTATCATCTTCATGATAGTGAGTATACCTATTTCCTTGCGTGGTCAATATCCAGTCTTCTGTAAGCTCTATGTGATACTTATCTGGTTCAGTATTCCTTGATGCTGTTATAATAAAATGATCTATCATTTATAAAAGTTCTCTATTTGATAATTTAAACAGGTTCCACATTAATATTGCTACAAAAATGAAAAACAAGTATATTTTCCAATGTTTCATCTTTTTAGGGTATTCTGTCACCATGCCATCGGCCATAAAAATGAGTAAAAAAGGTAATGCCAAAAGCTGAAATCTATCTTGAAAAGATATTCCTGATATTGCCAAAATTAGAATATACCCTACTACAAAACTCAAAATAAAAACACTTGCTTTTGGGGAATATCTAATCGCTCTATACAGACCAAAAAACATAAAAAAGTATAAACTATTACGTATGATCTCATTCTGAAAATGTGCAAAAATCCCTAGTTGAACTTCTTCAAAATCTAACAAAGACGGAAAAGGTGTTACAATAGCTCCTGCAAAAAGTAAAGGCGCTACTATTGCTTTTGTGTATGATATACCTCTGGTATTAGCTGTATGACTTAGTTCATTATCAAATTGATTTTGACTAGCTGCTACAATAGCTTCTATATTTTCTTTCATCCCCAACTGCTCCACTATAGCATAACTACCATAAATAATTAGTAATGAAACAAATACAGATAGAATACGATAATGTTTTCTTTTTGTTTTTAGAAAAATAACCTGAAGCAAAATGCACCCTAATAATAGTGGTGCTATAAATGTCCTGAAATACAGAGTGATTACAATCTGAAAAATAATTAAACCAAAAACAAAAGGCCTAAACTTCTCTGTATACATAAGTTTTGTTACAAAATATCCTATGTTTACAATAATGAATATCAAAAGTGTTTCTTTTAATATCATAGCCCCAAACCACAAAAAAGGAGGCATGAGCATCATAAGGATTCCAGTAAGTCTAGCTCTTTTTTCATCATAAATATATCGTGTGATTTGATACATTCTAACTACAGTAAAGCTTCCTATAAGAATATTAAAAACCTTTATTACAATGACATAGGATCCAAATATGTAATACAAAACTCCTATTACAATTGAAAACCCATAATCTGATTGCCCTTTCCAAAAGCCAGATAACGTCTTAAAAACACCATTTCCCTTCTCTATAGCTTCTGCAACCATTTTTCCTGATGCATCATAATTTATAGAATCAATCGCTCCTATCTCAAATGGCAAACTCACTTCATCAAAAAACAACGTATATACATACATCATAATTACTCCTAGTATTCTATAAAGAATACTATGCAAAAAGAGTTTCTTAATAAATCCAGTACTATTATTAGTAATAGCACAATACTTACTATAGTGTGGTAAAGCAATAAAGAATAAAAAAATTGTACCCAATCCCCCTAATAGGATTAATAATGGCATGGTATATTCAGGAAACAACAATATATGCGTTGCCATTACGATTATCGCAAATAGCAGTGCTATGCCTGAATATGCCTTTGTCCATGTCATACTAAGTGAGTTAGATATATTTTCACCTTATATTAATCTTATTTTTTAATGTTCTTTTTTTAGATATTTTATGTCTTTCTTAATTTTGATTGAATCCTATTTTTGATATCTTCATATTCCTTAAACTTAAATAGATAGGAACATATTATATACCCTATCACACTTGTTACCACCCCTCCTACCAAAAACACACCTCTACTATCCACATAACTCCATATAAAATAGCTTATTACAACAGATAAAACACTTGCAAAAATATAAGGCATCATATCAACAATTTGTTTGATTCCTGAATATCCAATGTGCTTTCCGCTATAATAAGTATATGTAAAAAATCCTATACAGGATACACAAACATATCCTATAGCTATAATTGTCATACCAAACTGATAAGTTGCTGCCAGTGTTAGAATAGTAATTGTATTATTTATAATTTCTAGTTTCAGAAATAAATCAGATCTTCCTCTCGCATTCAATAGATTCGTATTAATAGCATTAATAGGAAAAAAAATAACTCCTATTGTCAATATCTGCAATAAGATAACAGTAGGTAGCCACTTTTCTGTTAGCAATATCAAAACCAATGGATGTGCAAAAACGATTAAGACAATAATCATAGGAAAAAGTAAAAAAGCAGTTAACTTAACGCTTCTTCTCATTACTTTTTTTACCTGCTCATTATCATCAATAACATCTACCAATATCGGGAATGATACATTCTGTATAATAGTAGTAACCAATGTTGCTGGGATCTGCTTGAATAAAGTTGCTCGCGTATAATATCCTAACTCTTCTGATTTATAGATTTTCCCTATCACAACAAGATATATATTTTGGAAAGCTGCATATAAAAGTGTAGTTGCCAAGATTTTAGACCCAAAATCAAAAAGTTGTTTTAATGCTTCTATGCTGAAAACTAAAGATGGTTTCCAACTATTCATCACCCAAAACAAAAGTGAGGTCATAAAATTCCTTGATAAATACTGTAATACAAGTGACCAAACTCCTAAACCTGATAGCGCACAACTAATTCCAACAGCGACCCCAGTAAGTCCTGCTATAATATTTACTATTGCTTGTGTTTTAAAATTAATTTGTTTGATTAAAATTGTGCGATGAACAATTGCTGCCGAAGAAATAATAACATTAAGCCCTACAACCTTAACCAGATCAATTAAGATAGGCTCATTATAAAAATTAGCAATAAACGGTGCTGTAAAATATAGTATTGCATAGACGACAATACTAATCAGGAAATTAAAAAAGAATGTAGTTGAATAGTCTATCTGGTTTGCATCCTTTTTTTGAATTAATGCTCTGCTAAACCCACTTTCTACAATAGCCTGAGAGATTGTTATAAAAATAGTAATCATCCCTACCAGTCCAAAATCCTCTGGCAATAGTAACCTCGCAAGAATAATTCCAAATATAAACTGGATAAGCATTGTAGAAGACTTATCGATACCACTCCATATAACACCATTGGCAGCTTTACTTTTTAGACTATTCACCGCAGAAATAATATTTTTGTTTCAAATACTTATATTTTTAAAATGTGATTTAAGCCATAATAACGCTCTTTTTATTTCGATATTTTATACTAACCATATATTATCACAAAAGTTTACATTCTAATAACTAAATATTTAACAGATTATTCTTACATATTATAAAACCATGTTAAAAAATAAAAGCTATTAAATCATTTCTTACTTTTATCATTACCTAATATTCCTTTTCATACCCAAAATTCATACAAACTTTTTAATTTTTTTAATCACACAAACTCATCAACTATGAAAGGTTTATTTAGAAATTCAATTTCACTAGTATTAGTGATCACTACGGTATTTATGACAATTTCTTGCGAAAACGAATCCGCAAAAGAAATCTCACCACAGGCAGCAGAGCTTACAGAATCAAGGCTAATTAGTTTTGATAAAATTGAAAAAATGACTGCACAAGGCATCTCTGGAGAAATGCTACATCGTGGCCAAAAAGCTACAGGGTTAGCTTCTGAAAAACAAACAGGTAGACTCTATAGTGGAGAAGGTGCCACTTATTATTTTTATGGAACTGTTAATGATGGCGAGCTTGCTAAAACAAATCTTAATGGTAAATTAAGTTTTGACATTACTTATTACGGTGATGTTTTTAAGGTTTTAAGAGGAACTTACGTTTCTGGAAATGGTGAAGTATCTCAGGCAAGAGGAGCAATATTAGCTGACTACACAGTTTATCTTATTATCGAGTTACCAGACAATACTCTTCTACATGGTATTGGTTATGAAAACCCTGATAATGGCGGTATTATTGGTGATTTTGACATGTATACAACCACCCCTACTAAAAGTACAGGGACATGGCTTGCCAATGTTAAAGAGATAGTTACTCCTAAAGAAACTACTGTAGATATTTTAGCTAGTGATGGTAGATTTACCGAACTAGTTAGTGCTTTAGAAAAAACCGAGCTTTCTTCTACATTGAAATCAGACACTCCTCATACTGTATTCGCGCCTACAAATACTGCTTTTGAGATGATAGAAACACTTCCTGTTGGCGATGCTCTTAGAGACCTTCTTTTACATCATGTTGTAGAGGGAAAATTTGACACTAGAGCTATACACAATGGTATGATATTTTCTCCTCTATTTGGTAAAACCATTAGTATCGGTTTTAATAGCTCCTTATTTACAGTTAATGATACAGTACAAATTATCCATTCTAATGTAGAAACTGCCAATGGATATATTCATGTTATTGATGCTGTTTTAATTGAATAAGTGAACAGTTATAAATTAATCATAATAAACCGCTATCTATAGATAGCGGTTTATTTAATTAAAATGTGAATCTTCAAGTCTTATAATAAAACCAAGATTATAATGAATATAATTAGTTCCTACGGTACTATTATCAATAGATATTTTTCCAGTAGCTTGTGCATTAAAGCGAATGCTCTCTGATAAATATATATTAAACCCTACCCCTAAATTGGCTGTTTTTGCTCCTGACCCGTTATAAAAACTTCCTCCTATTCCTGTTGCTAGATATCCTTCATAAATAGCTCTATATTTATTCTGATACGTATTGGTTATATAATATTTGAACATGCCGTCTAACGCAAGAAAGTTAATCTCATCTTCTAATCTTCCTCCATTTATAACCTTACCTTCTAATAACTTATTAAAATTACCTGATACTTCAAACCCATAATCATCATTAAATCTTTTTTCTAATGATACCCTAACTGGACTATGATAATTATAATTATCTTTTATATCAAACAAGCCTGAAAACAATGCTCCAGGATCATATACAATATTTGCGCCTATCCCAAGAATCCATGGGTTATCTTGAGTTTTATATCCTTGCGCTCTAGTAGGGGTAATTGCTAGCATTAAAAAAAAGCAACTAAAAAAATTAATAAATTTCATCACAGACTTTTTAAAAGAACGCTACACGATTGTATAATAGTATACTTGTCAATAAATTATTATACATGTATAATATGATATATCATGCTTTTATAATTGCAATAGGAGTAGATATAAATTGACCATAAGTTATTATTACTATCTAATCTATACCTGCAAAATGGTAATAACATTATATGCTTATCCGTATGTTTCCCTATTACTTGGTATCTTTAAAGTATGAAATTAATTGAGTTTTTTAAGCATTATCCAGACGAGGAAAGCTGTAAGATAGCATTTAAATCGTATCGTTTACAAGAAGGTGTAACGTGTAAAAAATGCGGTAGTACTTCCCATTACTGGAAAAAGAACAGAGAGCAATGGGAATGTAAGAGCTGTAAGCATCGTACTACTTTGAAGAGTGGAACGGTAATGCAGAGCAGTAAATTGCCCTACCAATACTGGTTTATAGCCATGCACTTAATAACAAGTACAAAGAAATCATTTTCTGCTAAAGAAATTCAACGTCAAATAGGTCATAAACGTTATGAGCCTATCTGGTCAATGGTTCATAAATTACGAAGTGTTATGGGGCTTAGAGACGAACAATACGAATTAGGAGAGGAAATAGAATTAGATGAAGGTTTTTTTGAAACTGTTTGT
>NZ_PGUB01000050.1:0-35940 GCF_002924285.1 Aquimarina sp. I32.4
ACTGCTATAGCTGTTTTTGAAACCGTAAAAGCATAGGTAACACTATCAGTTGTAAAAAACTCTAGTAGTGTAGTATGGTCATCTAGCTGTTTCTGGATAGTGGATAGATGGGTAATCTCGTTTTTATATTTAAGCTGATAGTATTTTGGATAGGTTGTTTCTAACACTTGAGTTAGAGAATCCTGTTTTTTGCTTACGTCAAATAACTTACCCTCAAAATAAGTAAGCTTTGTTGTATCTAATTCTTTCTTTGACTGTTGTTCTACTATTTTAGATTGATAGAAAGAATGATTAATTCTCATCTCTTTTTCTAAAGAAATAAGGTCTTCTGGCAGTCCTGTAAAGCTTTTGGCATTGGCATCATTGAGCAATTCTTTAAGGGTATTGGCTTTGCTTTTTTCTACATAATAAAATGCCTGTTCTATTGATGATTGATCATTTTGTAGTAGTTGTACTTCTATTGCTCCCTTATAAACTGTTTTGGCTGTTTTTGCAAAATCTACTTTATCTTGATAGTTCGTAAAAGATTGACGTAGTGTATTAATCAATGAATCTGATTTTTGATAGCCTTTGATTGCTTTTTCTAGATACTTTTTTTCTTTATGTTGTTTGTACAAGCCGACATATACTTGAGATTGACCTTCTAGAGAGGAGAGGAGAGTCTCTGGGTTTAAAAACACATCAGTTTGGTTCTTGCTTTTATTTTGATCAAAACTATGCATATTAACTCTAGAATTCTCTTTGATAGCTTTATGATAGTATACCAAAGCTTTATCATATTCTTTTTTCTCTAGATAAATAGACCCAATACGATTATAGGCACGAATAACTCCTTTACTATTAATTTTCTTGTAAGTATCCAACGCTTTTTGAGAATACTCTAGAGCCCTATCAAATTCTTTTTTTTGCCTATATAGACTACTAATACTCAAATAATTAGCCCCAATAAGCTTATCGTTTTTCCTAAAAAGTTCAACTCTAACATCTATTGTTTTGTTATAATAAAATAAAGCTTTCTCCAATTTTTGTTGCCCCTGATATATACTCCCCATATTAGTATATACCAAAGCAACTTGTGGATGGTATTCTCCAAAAGAAGAAATAAGGATTTCTAATGCTCTATTTAAAAGTGGTATTGCTTTGTTGTATTCTTCTTTGGCTATATGCACCGAAGCAGTATTTATAAGTAGGAGAGCTATTTCAGGATGATTATTTTGTAGTGTTTTTTCCTTAAGAGTTAATGCTCTTTTTTGATAACTAAGCGCTTCATTAAAATTCCCTTTACGATAATAAATCAATCCAATATTCATATAACTATCTGATAAATTTATATCATCATCTCCATACATTTCTATTTTAATATTTACTGCTTTTTGATAATATTCTAGCCCCTTATCATAATTTTCTTTATTAGAAAAGACATTACCTATATTAATATAATAAGAGGCTATATTAGGATGATTTTCACCTGTTATTTGTTTTTGTATTGATAATGCTTTTGTATAATGATATATAGCTTCATCATACCTTCCTGTTCTCTCAAAAATAGTCCCGATATTATTACAATATCTAGCCGTTTTATAACTTTCTCCTGATTGTACAGTTTCTATATCCAGTGCTTTTTGCATATATATTATTGCTTTATCATATTGCCCTGACACATATTGTATTCTCGCTATATTATTATATACATCTGGAAAATGAGAACCACCTTTAAAATCTGGATGAATTGCTTTTTCTAAATATTCTAAAGATGCCGCCAACTCATTTTTTGTAGTTAAAGTCTTCCCTATACTATTATAGGATTTTGAAATATCTGAGTGATTACTTGGTAGTATTTTTTCACGAATAGATAAGGCTTTCTTAAAATGTAATAAAGCTTGATCGGCTTTTCTGTTCTTAAAATGATATTCTCCTATGTTATCTAATGCCGTAGCTTCTTCTCTAGAGCCAACTAAAGAATAAGTGATAACTATTTCTAACGCTTTTTTAGCATTGAATAGAGACTCCTGATAGCTTCCTAAGTATCTTTGGTTTTCTGATATCTTATTATAACTATTTGCCAGTTGTTTCCATGCCTTTGCCTTATTATAAATAGGGATCGCTTTTGTAAAATAGGTTATAGAAGGATCATACTCACCTTCTGCCAGTAAAGAGTCTGCTTTTTTATAATACTGTGAGGCCACTACAGTATCATTTGCTATTTGAGCATATGTTGTAAATGGTAGTGTGATAAACAAGATAATCCAAAAAGAAGAATATAAAAAAGCTAATGGTGATTTCATAAGAGATAGAAATATTGTTCCTTAAATAGTTTATAACAAAGAACGCAAAAATGTTACCCTATACCAATTATATATTAATCTCGTTAAAAAGTTAACTTGATATGAGTACCTCATTTATTTTGAGTAATCACAACCGTTGCTATATCTTCTTTTTATTGTTTACTCCAAAACAAGACAGGGTTCAGCACACACAATATCAAATATTTGCTAAGAGAGTTAAGACAACTAATTATATAGTTAGATTTTATCTATTTTTAGGTTTATCAAAATCATGAGATAAACTCAAAATCAGAAAATGTAGCCGCTACCTCATCAAATACAGCAAATACATCTTTGACATCATCACTGGTTACCATTTTGGTTCGGTATTCTTTGAAATGTGGTATTCCTTTGAAATAGTTTGTATAATGTCTTCGGGTTTCAAAAACACCTAGTTTTTCACCTTTCCAATCGATTGCCATTTGCAAATGCCTGCGAGCAGCAATAACACGCTCCTCTATGGTTGGGGGAGCTAGTTTTTTTCCTGTTTCAAAATAATGTTTTACTTCTTTAAAAAACCAAGGGTATCCTATACTGGCACGACCAATCATGGCTCCATCAAGCCCATAAGCATCTCGCATCTCCATAGCTCGCTCTGGGGTATCAACATCTCCGTTACCGAATACAGGTATATGCATTCGTGGGTTGTTTTTTACCTCGGCAATGGGTCTCCAATCGGCATTACCTTTGTACATCTGTGATCTGGTACGCCCATGAATGGATATTGCTTTGGCCCCTACATCTTGTAATCGCTCTGCTACTTCTACGATTCTGATAGAGTCATGATCCCAACCTAATCGTGTTTTTACTGTAACTGGCAATTTGGTATGTTCTACCATGGCTTTTGTAAGCGAAACCATAAGGTCTATATCTTTGAGAATTCCTGCTCCTGCTCCTTTGCTAACTACCTTTTTTACTGGACACCCAAAATTGATGTCTATAATATCTGGTCCTGATGCTTCTACAATCTCTACTGATTTCAGCATTGAATCCAGATTGGCTCCAAAAATTTGAATTCCTACAGGACGTTCTTTTTCATATATATCAAGTTTCATCACACTTTTGGCAGCGTCACGAATCAATCCCTCACTAGAGATAAACTCTGTATACACTACATCTGCTCCTTGTTCTTTGCACAATGCTCGAAAAGGGGGATCACTTACATCCTCCATCGGTGCTAATAACAAAGGGAACTCTCCTACATCTATGTCTCCTATTTTGGCCACAGTAATTATTTTTTTGGCAAAAATACAAATTCTTTCAGAGCTTACCCGTTTGTATTATTCCTATGACATCTAAAAATACAGGAAGGGATAGTATAAACCTTCTAAAATCGATTATATTTGCAAGCTATTATTATAGTGAGAATTGCGTGAGGGATAGGAGCAAGCTACCATGTAGCGCGGATAGCCCGACCACTCGCCACAAGCGAGGGGTCACGCTCTAAAGATGAATTTACGAGAGATGAAACATATAAGAAATTTTTGCATTATTGCTCATATTGATCATGGTAAGAGTACCTTGGCGGATCGATTATTGGATTTTACTGGTTCTGTAACTGCCCGTGAAGCACAGGCACAATTACTAGACAGCATGGATCTAGAACGTGAACGTGGAATTACCATCAAGAGTCATGCTATCCAAATGGAATATACATATAAGGGTGAGGATTATATCCTGAATCTTATTGATACTCCTGGTCATGTAGATTTCTCTTATGAGGTTTCTCGTTCTATTGCAGCATGTGAGGGCGCATTACTTATTGTAGATGCAGCACAGAGCATACAGGCACAAACGATTTCTAATCTATACCTGGCTCTAGAGAATGATCTAGAAATTATCCCTGTTCTTAATAAGGTTGATTTGCCTAGTGCCAATCCTGAAGAGGTTACTGATGATATTGTAGATTTACTAGGGTGTGATGCTGAGGATGTGATTCCTGCCAGTGCCAAAACTGGAATTGGGATAGAAGAAATTCTTACTGCTATTATAGAGCGTGTTCCTCATCCAGAAGGAAATCCTGAAGAACCATTACAGGCTCTGATTTTTGATTCTGTATACAACTCTTTTAGAGGGGTAGAAACTTATTTTAAAGTAGTTAATGGTGAAATCAAAAAAGGACAGCAGATTAAGTTTGTGGCTACTGGAAAAAATTATTCTGCCGATGAGGTAGGAACACTAAAACTTAATCAAGTACCAAAACAAACAATCAAGACAGGAGATGTTGGTTATTTGATTACTGGTATCAAGGATGCTCGAGAAGTAAAAGTAGGAGATACCATTACTGATGCAAAAACACCTACTCAAAATGCAATTGCAGGTTTTGAAGATGTAAAACCTATGGTATTTGCAGGTATCTATCCCGTAGATACAGAGGATTATGAAGAATTACGTAACTCTATGGAGAAATTACAGCTTAATGATGCTTCTTTGGTATTTGTACCAGAGAGTTCGGCTGCACTTGGTTTTGGTTTCAGATGTGGATTCTTGGGAATGCTGCATATGGAAATCATTCAGGAGCGATTAGAGCGTGAATTTAACATGACTGTTATTACAACAGTACCAAACGTATCTTATCATGCTTTTACTAATAAAGAGCCTGATGATATTATTATTGTAAATAACCCATCAGATTTACCTGATCCTTCTTCTATGAATCGGGTAGAGGAACCTTATATAAAAGCTTCTATTATTACCAAATCTGATTTTGTAGGATCAGTGATGTCATTATGTATCGAGAAACGTGGTGAGATTACAAATCAAACATATTTGACTACAGAGCGTGTAGAGCTTACTTTTGATATGCCTCTGGCAGAGATCGTTTTTGATTTTTATGATCGTTTAAAAACGGTATCAAAGGGGTATGCTTCTTTTGATTATACTCCCATTGGTTTACGAGCTTCTAAATTGGTTAAAGTAGATATACTTCTTAATGGAAATATCGTTGATGCATTGTCTGCATTATTGCACAAGGATAATGCGTATGATATTGGTAAGAAAATTTGTGAAAAACTAAAAGAACTAATCCCTCGTCAGCAATTTGATATTCCTATTCAGGCAGCTATTGGAGCTAAGTTTATTGCCCGTGAAACGGTAAAAGCACTTCGTAAGGATGTTACTGCCAAATGTTATGGTGGTGATATTTCTCGTAAACGTAAACTACTCGAAAAACAAAAGAAAGGTAAGAAACGTATGCGTCAAGTGGGTAATGTAGAAATCCCACAAGAAGCATTTATGGCAGTACTTAAGCTGAACGACTAATACTCTGACAATTACCCTAAGTACTATCCTTACTGTATAAAAAACAGAAAAACATGTTTGATGTTGTATTAAAAAGTAAACCGAATGAGGATATCTGCTTTTTGATCAAGGTAGAAAATCATCCTTTTAATTATATCTGCGAATGTGGAGAGGCGAGTGATCTCACGGTAAAAGAATGTCAAAATACGAATGCACTATTTATTAGTCATACGCATATTGATCATTTTATTAATTTTGATACTATCTTACGACATCAAATCGGGACACAAAGAAGAGTGATTATCTGTGGGCCGAAAGGTATAACTGTTCAGATTCAGAAAAGAATACAGAGCTACTGCTGGAATTTAATTGATAAGGATGCAATAGTGTATGAGGTTCGTGAGATACTTTCTGAGAACTCAATAAAAAGAACTGAGCTTAGACCTCCTTTATGGAATCAGGTTACATTGGAGACTATAGATAAAAACACAGTCTATGAGAATGAATTGTTTGAGGTTACATATACTATACTGAATCATAAGACCGATTCTATTGCCTACTTATTTCAAGAAAGAAATACTACCAAAATCAATTTACAAAATACCGGTTTTAATGGGGGAGTATGGGTTCGAGAATTAAAGTATGCTTATGAGAATAGTGAGTTCGATAGACTTATCACTATTGATCATAAAGCATATAAGGCTATAGAGTTATTCTATCTCATGAGTATAAAGTATGGCCAAAAACTTGGCTTTATAATGGATCACGCCGCTTCTGATACAAATCATGAGAAAATAACAAACATGTTCAGAAATGCTGATCAGGTCTATATTGAAAGTTTTTATAAGTCTCAGGATCAAGAATTGGCTATCAAAAACCACCATAGCTATTCTAGCGAATCAGGACGAGTTATGAAATTATGTAATGTTACAGAAGCTATTCCTGTTCATTTTTCGAGAAAATACTCTGATGAAGAAATTCAAGAATTGATTACCGAATTCACAACTGCATACCAGTAGACTTGCAATAAAATAATACAGGATTTAAGAATTGATTGCTTTTTTGGCTTTGATCATTTTATGCAGCATGTATTCTACTCCATTATCATTATTACTTTTTGTTGAGTAATTAGCGGCTTCTTTTATATTGGGGTGTGCATTCTGCATAGCAAAACTATAGGTGGCTCTACCCATCATCTCAAAATCATTATTATAATCTCCAAAAACCATAGTTTCTTCTGGTAGCACATTATTCACTTCTTGTAATTGCTGTAATGCATATCCTTTGTTTGCGAGATTATGAGATAGGTCTAGCCAGATTTCTCCTGATACTTTTACCTTTAATCTATCTTCGAGGTGTTTTAATGCAGGGTATAAATATTTTTCTGCCCCTTTCTGGTTACAGATTGCAATTTTAAGATACCTGTCATTTGTTACTGTTGCCAGGTCTTCTACAATCTCATAGCGATCATAAAACTCACTAAACATGTCTACAAAATCCTGCCCATAATCTTGGATATATCCTTGTTTTCTTCCACATAGAATTACTTGTGACCCTTGCAGATTTTTGGTAACATCAAGTAATTCCAAATATGTTTTACGATCAATCTCTGTGGTCTGGAGCTCTCTATCCTGTCGCATGGTTAATGCTCCATTTTCTGCAATAACATAGATATCGTTTTTAATAGGTTTTAACTTATCTATAATACTATAATATTGCCTACCACTTGCTGCCACAAAAATCACTCCTAGTTCATTAAGCTCTTCAAAGAGCTCAAAAAAAAGACGGCTTACCTCTCCTTTGGTATTGAGCAGTGTTCCATCCATATCTGTAGCAATCATTTTGATTTGTGATAAATCCATATTAATCAGTTGTTTTATACCACAAAGGTACATAGTTGAAAAAAACACCTTAGAATAACTACTGTGAAATTTATATTAAATTAGCACAATCTTATCATAAACCAGAATAGAGAAATTAAAAAATGATTCCCTTCTGTTTTATAAAATAGTTTCTCTTATTAATCAAATATAAAATTAAAGAGTAAGAAGTATTTATCTACCAACTTCATTTATCATACGTTATGAAATTTTTTCAGAAAGAAATACAATTACAACCATTCCCAAGAGGGTTTCATCTGATTACCACAGATATTATAAATCACATACCCGAAATTCACACTATATCTATTGGTCAATTACAAGTGTTTATAAAACATACTTCTGCCAGTTTGACTATAAATGAAAATGCGGATAGCACAGTACGACAAGATTTTGAAAGCCATATGAATGTTATGGTGCCAGAAAATGCCCCATACTATGTTCATACGTATGAAGGCCCTGATGATATGCCTGCACATATCAAAGCTTCTTTGATGGGGGCATCTGTAGCAGTACCAATAACTAATGGCGTTTTAAACCTAGGTACTTGGCAAGGTATTTATCTTTGTGAACATCGAGATTATGGTGGTCCAAGAAACTTGGTAGTTACTGCTTATGGTCAGGTTATTGAATAATACCAGATTAACTATTATATATAAAAAGACCTCTCTTGAAATTAATTTCAAGAGAGGTCTTTTTATACTATCAGATTACAAGAATCTAAAACCAGTTTGCCCAAGGAATTCTAGATAACATAAGAATCCAAGCAAGGGTATAGAAAATGGCTAATGTTTTAAATTTTGGTGTAGAAGTTAGCTTCTTTTTATGTTTTGAATATCCCATTGTAATAAAAACAATAGTCAAAATCATTACTATTGGATGTTCTACATTATACAATCGCAAGGTAGCATCTTTCATTATTTCTCCCACTTTATGAGTTCCTGAAAACCAAACTACCAAAGGAGATACAAAGAATATTATCATTCCTATCAAAAGTTGTATATGCGTAACAATAAGTGCGAATAGAGAAATTCTAAAATCTTTTGGTGCATATTGCCTTTTTGTAAAAAAACCAGCTAATGCATTTATAGTGGCCAAAGTAACGATAAGAACAACAAGATAAGCCCAGTAAGAGTGGACTATTTGGATAACTTCGTACATAATGATGTGTTTATTTGCAAATGTACAGATTATGCATATAAAAGCCTCATATACTAGTGCTACAGGGGCTTATTTAGACTTATTCTAGATGGCAAATCTAATACACTAACACATATCATTTTAAATTTTATACAATACTATTGTCTTTTATTTTAACAAATACTTATATAAGTCTCTTCTTTGTTTTATTATGAAAACAGAGAAAGATGTATTAAAAGAAAACCCCCTCATCCGATAACCGAATGAGGGGGTGAAATTATATTTTCTATTGATTTAGAATTTGTAGCTTACACTTGCATTCCATGTTCTACCAACCCCTAAATAGTAACCAAATGAACTTAACTGGTTAATATATGGTGAATTAAATACGTTTTTTACGTTTCCTCTAAAGACTAATTTATTTTCTCCAAAATTAAGCTTATAAGTAAGACCAGCATCTACAAGGTCATATGATGGTAATCTTTTTGCCTGATACGTCTCTCCAGCAATAGAAGCTTGAGCAACATCTTCTGGATCAACAAAACCATACAAATCAGTATAGACATTATAATCAGCATCAAATGATAGGTTATCAATAATATCAACGTATACTCCTGCTCCAAAAGAAGTTTGCGGTGCGCTACCAACTTTTGTATCTGTTAATTCAATAACACCGTTATCAATGATAGTAGTTGTTTGATCATTTGTCAGAGTAAATGGTGTTTCAGCATCAAATTTCCAATTACCAAGAGAACCATATCCTCTTAATCTCCATCTTCCTCCATCAGGTCTATACTCAAAATCAAACTCCAGTCCTTTATGAATTTGTGAAACTCCTGTTAATCGATATGTTGTATTATCTCCATTTCCTAATTCAGGTCCATTAAATGTTAAGAAACGATTTGCCCATTCAGTATGATAAACATCAAGATTAAACCTAAAGTTGTTATTTTTAAAACGATACCCTGCTTCAAAACTAGTAATCTCTTCATTATCTATTTCTGGTTTAACAATATCATTAGAATTTCTAATATCAGCAAATACATTATCTAAGAAGGGTTGACGCGAAAAATATCCTGCATTAGCAAAAACCGAATGATTCTCATTAAGATTATACGATGCTCCTCCTTTTACATTATACCCAACTTTGTTTAGTTTTTCAGATTTACCTAAACCATTACCTGTTCCTACAAAACGACCATCTCTTTGATATGACTGTGTTGATACTGCTCCCTGAAAAAATACAGCAAACCTATCTGTCGAGTACTCTGCCTGACCAAATCCTCCTAAATAGTTGATGTTTTCTGAATAATCAAACTGTGTACGATTCGCCTCATCTGCAAAATCAAATAATGCTGACCACGGATCTGCGTCATATTCTTGTGTAAATACATAATCATCTGGTCTGTCTGTTCTTCTATTATCAACATATCCTGTAAGGCCTAACAAATCATTTATTTGGTAAAAGTGATCTCCTTTATATAATCTTCCATCAAAACCAACATTGAATGCCCAATTTTCAGTTGCTTTTATATTTAAATTTGAAAGTAATCCATACCAGTTATGGTTATTTACAGAAGCTCTTCTTGCATAAGAGTCTCCAAAATTTCCAAAACCATTACTATCAGCTGTAGTAATATTATTAGCTCTTATTTGCTCAAAATCTATATTATCATTGTTATTATCATTAACTCTGACTCTACCTCTACCAAGACCACCTGTTCCACCACCACGTCCCCATGATGCATATAAAACTGTAGATAGATCTAGTTTTTCGTTGATATCAAAATCCCAGTTTAAGTTTGCTACTGGCTTATGGTAGTAATTTCTTCGTTCTGTAAAGCGCTCTCCATCTAAGAAACCAGAGTTTCTATTGTGCTTTGCAGTAAATTCTTCATATACTTCTAAATCTTGAGAATAATTTTGATCATGCCATTGTGGAGCCCCTGTAACTAAAAGGTTAAATGTATGTTGTTCATTTGGTTTATACCCAACCGAAAACAAATAACTTTGTCCTTGTCCTGCTGTTCCTTCTGCATACTTTCTATGTGCTTGCCAATGATCTAATAAAACCGAAAAAGCCCATCCGCTATCACTCAATCCTGTGTTATAACTAACTGTACCCTTGGCATAGCTGTCATTACCACCTAATAGCCTTGCAAAACCTCCTTCTTTTTGATCTGTAGTTTTAGAAACAATGTTTATTGTTCCACCTACAGAAGAAATCGCTAGCTTAGAAGACCCTAATCCTCTTTGTACCTGAACTGCATTGGCTACATCAGACATTCCTGCCCAATTAGACCAATATACTTTTCCATCCTCTGGACTATTGATTGGTTGTCCATTTAATAATATTGCTGTATTTGTATTATCAAACCCTCGTAGAAAAACTTGGCTATCACCAAAACCTCCTGCTTGGTTTGACACATATACAGACGGAGTATTTTTCATTGTTTCTGTAAACTCTACATTACCTGCTGCTTTTAGCTGAATGTCTTCTCCTTTAATCGTTGATACTGCAATTGGTGTTTTTCTGTCTTCTGCTAAATCAACAACTCCTTTACCAACTAGTACGATTTCTTCTAGTGAATTATCAGGGTTTAAACTAATGGTTCCTAAATCCTGATTTCCTTTAGTCAGATCATACTCAATGCTTTTTGCCCCAAATCCTAAATAAGAAATGTTAATGGTTCCTGTGTTGTTACTTACTTTTAGAGAAAACACACCATCAAAATCTGATGATGTTCCATTAGAGGTTCTCAGTTCAATAACGTTTGCTCCTAGTAATGGTGCATTTGATTCTGCATCCAGTATAGTTCCTGTGACTACTCCTTGTGCGGTCGCCTCCCCAACGACTGCCATAAGGATTACAACAAATAAAAATGTAATCTGTTTCATGAATGTGTTTTTAACTGTTTTTTTAATAATCTCATAGAACTTGTAACGAATAAAAACAATTTGAATTTAATGTTTCAAAAGGTACTTGCATCGTATCAAGTTTCACAATAATTGATAGTGTTAATATTTTTCGCAAAAGAACGAATCTTTATGCATGCATAGTTTATGTAAATGTTAAATTTTATGCACAATTTTATCGATAGATTTAAGGTAGAATTATTTCGTATCACATTAACAACGAATCACTTAAAAATATTCACAACTTATCAACTAAAAAAAAGTTAATTAAATGCCCGCAATCTTTGCAACATGAGACTCAAAAAAGGGTGCTGTATAAGGGAGATTAGATGTTAAATTTATAAAAATTACCCCCATTTAGAGTTACACTTTTTCAACTTCAGTGTTAACAATGTTTTGTTTTATTTTTTTTTAAAGAAAACATTATTTCATCCGATTCACTTTCAATCAAATAAAATTTACAATTGGAGTTTTCTACTGTTGGTAAAAAAATCAATAAAAAATTAAAGCAAACAAAACATTGTTAATATTCTATCGTTATACCTCCCAATTAACCACAAATATTTACAAATCAAAGTTTTACAAACTCACTAAAAATGAAAAATTCACACAAACCATTAAAAAAAAGCCTTCTTTTCTTGATACCTCTCTTTGCTGTATCATGTTCAGATGATATCGAATTAAATTCTGAAAATTTTAGAAAAGATAATGAAGAAGAATTCAGTATTAATTTTCAACAAAAATCCACCATTGATGTTGGTAATCAAGCAGCTGCAGAAATTACAGCTTTTGATTCTGAAACAAATAAGCTTTTTATCGTTAATAACGATATCGTACTAGGAATACGAGAAATATCTGTCTATAATATCAGTGATATCAATACCCCTATTAAGGAACCCTCTATAGATCTAAGCGCATTGGGGGGAGCCAATAGTGTTTCTGTAAAAAAGGGGAAATTAGCAATTGCAGTAGAGGCTCCCATAAAACAAAATCCAGGAACAGTATTGGTATATGATACAAAAACTCAATTACTGGAAAACACATTTACTGTAGGGGCATTGCCTGACATGGTCACTTTTACTCCTGATGGCAAAAAAATTGTTGTAGCCAATGAGGGGGAGCCTAACGATGATTTCTCCTTTGATCCCGAAGGATCTATTAGTATTATTGATCTAGAAAAAAATAGTGTAGTTACTCTGGATTTTCATGCTTTCAATAATCAAGAAACTGCTCTAGAAGCAAAAGGGTTTAGGGTATTTAGTCCTAATGCAAATTTATCAAGAGATGTAGAACCAGAATATGTGGCTGTTTCTAAAAATTCTAAAACTGCTTGGGTTGCACTACAAGAAAATAACGGACTGGCAGAAGTTGACCTAGAAAATAAGCGAATTGTTGCTATCTATCCATTAGGGTTTAAAGATTATTCTTTACCTGGAAATGAAATAGATGCTAGTGATAAAGACAATCAAAAAAGACTAAAACACTGGGATGTACCTGTATATGGGATGTATCAACCCGATGGAATCAAATACATGAAAATCAACGGAAAAGGATATATCTTTTCTGCTAATGAGGGTGATTCTAGAGATTATACTGGATTTAGTGAAGAGGCCAGAGTAGCAGACCTTACCTTAAACCCTTCAATTTTTCCTGCTCAAGGAGATTATCAAAATAACGTAAACCTAGGAAGATTAAAAGTTACTAATGCTTTAAAAAGCCCTAAAAACAAAGAAAATAATGCCTTGTACTCATTCGGTGCGCGTTCTTTTTCTGTGTGGTCAACAAAAGGTGCTTTACTTTATGATAGTGGTAATGACATTGGTTTAAAAACATTAGAGTTAACTCCTAACGTTTTTAATGGAAA
The DNA here is from genome assembly GCF_002924285.1 of Aquimarina sp. I32.4. NCBI lineage: Bacteria > Pseudomonadati > Bacteroidota > Flavobacteriia > Flavobacteriales > Flavobacteriaceae > Aquimarina > Aquimarina sp. I32.4. The sequence goes on from NZ_PGUB01000050.1 coordinate 13,365, forward strand.
TGATAAAAGAAGTGATGATAAAGGTGCTGAACCAGAAACAGTAGATGCTATGAAGCTGTGTGATGATAAATACGTACTTTTTGTTGGATTGGAGCGTGATGATGAAGTATTGGTTTACGATATCAGCAATCCCATCTCTCCACAATTTGTGCAAATTCTATCACATCCTGGAGATAGTGCGCCAGAGGGATTACTTGCCATATCCAGAAAAGATAGTCCTACAAAAAAACCATTGCTCGTAGTAAGTAATGAAGGAAGTGGTACCGTAACTATATACGAAAACAAAATGGCTACATGTGATGATGATTAGACAGTATCTTATCTATTGAAAAAGGTGTATATTTTATCTTTTTTGAAAGGCTTTACAAGATAAAACTCTGTAAAGCCTTTTTATCATTTTACTTGTTCTATTAATTCAAGTCGTTTATAAAAAAGCAACCCCCAGGTTAACTACTCCCAGGGGTCTAAATTGAAACATAATTGTATGTATTTAACACAAACTCAACTTATACTAATTATGATCGTTTCAATTTTATTGTTTGTTACTTCGGGTTGATATTACGAATATAAGCGCTATTTCATAAATGTTTTAACATTTATTTGATCATAATTAACACTTAATACTACGGTAATACACTCATAAAACTACGGAAATCAACTTTCTGAAAATCAGATATTAACATAATTTTATGAAATTTATACTTCCTTATTTTCTATCGTTTTTTCAAACCCAAGAACAATGCTTTTTTTATTTTTTTGTATCTCAAAAAAATAGTGCCAGCTCTTAGCCAGAATGTTGGTTTAAAAACCCTCGGGAGATACTCCCGAGGGTTAAAAATTGAAATTAATTATGAAGACTTTACACAAATTCAACTTACATAATTATTACATTTCAATTAATCTTTTGTTAGCACTATATTATATTTCTATATGCTTATTGCACAGTAATATCAAAGCTTTGAGTGATATCTGTTTCTCCTCCTGCATTAGTAATATCTCCTCCTACTACACCGTTAGCACTTTTATTAGGTTGATGTCTCAAAGTTACCGTTAGACTCCCTGTTGCAGCTTCTTTTGTAACTAGCGTAAATGTTAATCCTACAGGGTTTTCTGTTGTAAAAGATGTTCCATCAGCTTTTTTATAATCAGATTCTTTATCGGCATACGCTGTTGTTATATCCAATGCAGTACTTGTTTGATAAAAGAATTGGTGCTCATCTGCTTCTTCCTCTATCTCTTCATTAATAATTTCTGCTGGACTTACTGATCCATTCAGTAATTCTACAGAGCCTGTATAAGTTGTATTAGCATTCAGATTTCCTGAAACTGTTACCTGAGGATCTTTTGGTCCATCTGCTCCATCTTCATCTGTAACAGTAAGAGTTACTGTTTGCCCTTCATTGGTTAACGAGACTGTCATCTTTGTTATTAATTCTTCCTCATTTACTGGTACAGGGTTATCATCGTCACTGGAGCAAGATGTGAATAGAATACCTCCAATAAAAAGCGTTGATAAAAATTTACGTGTGTTCATTACTTCTAGTTTAATTTAATATTTAATTGAAAATCTTAATAAAAATGTTCTGCCTAAATCATCTGCAAAATATCGTTGACGATTCAAATAATTCCTATAATTTTTATTTAATATATTGTTTACCGTTACTCCTACTTTTACTATATTTTTTTGTCCAAGAGGAAACTCCATACTAGTATCTGCATTTAATAAATGATATGCTTTAGGAGGAGTATTGATATCCAATTCAACGGTTTCTTGTTGTTGTGGAGAAAACACCGAAATATTATCAGGGTATTCATTTTGCCTGAAAAAATACTGGCTTTCTAATGATGCATTAAACCCATACCAGTTCTTATTTGTATAGGTAATACGATTATCAAAATTTGCTGATGGTATATTAATCAGCGGTATATCATTTTTATTTTCACTTCCTTTTACCAAAGAGAAATTATGGTCTGTTCTCCAATGTTTGTTCCAGTTTGTATACAGCTTTGCATCTAATCCTACTAATGTAACATCAGTTTGCCTGTATTCCCAAACAGGAAATGCACCTCTTATAGAGAGTTGTACATCAACGGGTTCTAATAAAACATAATCATTTATAAAATTGGCGTAAGGCGCAATTTCCCAGCCCCATTTTTCTGTATTCTTTTGTGCTGTTATCGATATTTTATGAGATGTTTCTTGATCTATTCTTAAATCACCCAATTCAATTCTGGCTGCAGAATGATGCAATCCATCACTGAACAATTCTGATGGGTTAGGAGCTCGTTGTGCTAATGCGTAATTGAATCTGAACTCATAATCTTCTTTATATATATATTGTATTCCTGCAGTACCAGAAATACTGTGATAGTCAAAAATTGGATTAACAAGCCATTGTGTATTAAAGTCGTCAATGATAAGGTTGGAAAAATCAATAGAGTAATTTCTTTCTCCCCATCTTGATTTTAAATAAAACTTTTTGGCATCCATACGATTATAATCATATCTAATACCTCCATCTATTACAATATTGTTTGTTAAGTCATACTCTCCTGTAATAAATAGTCCAGCATCGTACTTATCATAATCAGGAATAAGCCTTCTTACCCCTGTACTAGGGTCTGCAAAATTATTTTGATACCTAAATAGACCACCTATACTCCACAACAACTCTGGATTTGAATCAAATCTAAAGTCTGAGGTAAGCGTATGTGTTTTTAATTCTAAGTCTATACTTTGTTTTTTATTACGTTCTTCAATTCTACGAATATCAAATTCAAATCGCTGATTATACTGAAAATCATACTGCGTACTCCATTTTCCTAACTCTTCAAAACGTTTGAAATATCGTAATCGCCCTAAGTGATGAGTAACTTCTTGTTTTGGAGCATTAATTTTATAGGTAAAATCTCTAACAATTGCAGGTTTTTGACTATTTATTGCATTAATAAGATCATCTACACTACCTATGTGTGAAGCTGCCAATACGCCAATTTCATTCTCAAAAAAGGAATAGTATGCATCCCATCCATGAGTAAATTTATTTACTCCAAAAGAGAGTGATGCTCCTTTCTGAAATATGCCTGTATTAGAGAGCACATAATCTGGTGCTTCTACATCACCAAAACGTTTTAAGCTTCCTTGTGCTTTAAGAAACCAGCCGCTTTCATATCCTTTTGCTAATTCTGATGTAATTGAGCCTCCTCGACCATTTGTTGCTCCTGAAGCTACCGTTTTTCCATAAAGAGTGTCTTTTGTTGGTACTTTACTAGGTTGCATAATAATTACTCCACCAATAGCATCACCACCATATCTCAATGCAGAAGCTCCTTTTACTACAGTAATATTTCCTGCTGTATTGATATCAATATTAGGAGCATGCTCATCTCCCCACTCCATATCCTGCATACGCACACCATTATTCATAATAAGTACTCTACTGCCGCTTAATCCTTGAATAATTGGTTTTACTATGGTTGATCCAGTATTTAATGAGGAAACACCTGTAATACCTCTAAGAGCATCTCCTAGTGAAGCATTACTATATTTATCAATAATTTCTGCCCCAATGGTTTCTTCTTGAGCAGAGTTTGTTTTACTAATATCTACTCCATCTACTTTTACTTCATCAAGTTCATTAAGATGATGTTCTAGATAAAAATCTTTATCAGATACCCTTGCCATGTCTAATGTAACTACCTGAGAGTTGCATTTTTCATGGGATATTGTAAAAGCGTACGCTGTTGTACATAAACCTTTAATGTGATATGTGCCAGTTACATCTGTCACTACTGTGCGGTTGTTAAATGTTATTGTAGCTCCTTCTAGAGGTATCCCATCATGAAAATCTATAACTCTACCAGAGAGTGATTTATCACATTCCTGTGCTGATACGAGGTTTACCAAAAAAAGAAACACTAATAAGCATGTGAGTCCTTTCATCTATAAAATAAATAATGAATAATCTGGTACTAGAGAGTAATACTACCAGTTAAGTTGTCAATAAAAAAAGTCTAAATAAAATTATACTGTGGGTGGGGCTTTATTTAAAAATGAATGGGTAACAGATGAACCAAAATAACGATTTACATAAGTTGTACGAACAATATCTGCGGGAACAGTTATGATCTCAGAAATTTTTACTGAATCTACTGGTATTACCCCATCATTATGATGATCCAATGTAAATTTACAAATTGAGCAATCTACATCATCATCAGCATCATCATGACCTACAACATGTAAATCTGCTAATTGAATGATACCAAAAAGTACCAAAAAAATAGAGGCTAGTATTTGTCTGTTTACCTTCATTACGGCAAATAAACGAAAAAAAACAGTTGCTTAGTATATTTTTTGACTAATAAAGTGTTAAAGACTAGCAAAATTAATAGATTTTTGCACTATAACATCCAGATACTTTGGTAGATTCTTTTTTTGCCATGGATGTCTAGCTCCAAATATATGATCAGATCCTTCTACCAAAAATAACTCACTATCACGATTCCATGAGTTTATTCTTTTGCCTTCTTCTACATCAACTGTAGGGTCATCTGTGCCATGAACAATCAAATAAGGAATTTTGATTTTTGTAACAGCTTTTGCAATAGTTAATCGCTCTTCATCTTCTATAAAAGATGTATAAAACTGAAAATAATGTGGCATTCTCTGTTGGGTTCTTCGGTTTTCAACATACATTACTTTATTCTCTCTCCATTCATCAAAGGCTTTTCCCTTTGGGAATCGATTTTTATAATCTGAAACCCCTGCCCAGGTTATTAATTTGGTAACTCTTGTATCTTCTACAGCCTTTATCGTTACAATACCTCCTCCTCGTGAATGCCCTATCAAGGTAATGTTTGAAGTGATTATTTCTTTATTATATTCAAAATCAGAAGATGTAATCCAATCAATTACAGTTTCTAAGTCGTCTAATTCTTTATTATAATTATTATTTGCAAAAGCTTCGAGATCAGGAAAATCAATGGGTTGTTTTGCAGTCCCTCCATTATGAGAGAAATTAAATTTCACAAAGAAAAAACCAGCATTTGCAAAAGAATTTGCTACCAAATCCCATGCTCCCCAATCTTTGAACCCCTTATATCCATGACAAAAAACAACAATAGGTTTCTGCAATTCATTCTCTAAATAAAAAACATCGGCTAGAATTGGCTTGTTATGTTTTCCTTCTATATATATATTTTTATTACGTGTAGTCATAGTTATACTTCTTTTTCGATAAACGGAATTTTATTATTAAAAATTTCAGATATCATTTTTGTAACTTGCCGTAGATACTCTTCAAATACAACATTCGTTATTTCATAATTTACCTTACCTCGTACACTTTCTTTGGTTCCAAACCCAAGAAACCCTGCTTGAAGGTTTTTAAACGAAATTATCCCTGCTTGAAAGGCTTGAGAAATTGGGTTTTCGTTGTGGCGCATATAAGCGTATGCCAAAACTTGTATCACCTTGCTATATTTATAGTCTTCTGTGATCAAATCCCAATCCATTATAACAACATCATTTTTGCTTACTCTACCTGTTTTGTAATCTATAATTCTTACTTGACCATCTAATTCATCGATACGGTCTACTTTTCCTTTGATATATATAGGAAAACCTAATTCAGGGATATGTAATTTGGTTTTTAGATTACTTTCTATCGATATAATTTTTAATTGCCTACCACTGTTCAATACCTTTTCTTCGGTTTTCAAAAAATTATAGATGTACTGTTTTGCTACTTCAAAAATCAAAAGGTTTTTACCTTGTGTAATATCTAGTTTTGTATATTCTTGTTTGAATTCTTTTTTTAGTTCGGTTTCTATTTGAGTTCTCATTTTATTGATATCCTCGATTGTAAGAAACTTACCTTCAATTGGTTTATAGAATGTTTCCAGTATATTATGAATAACCGTTCCCAAAGTATTTGCTGCTATGGTTTCTTCTACTTCTTCTGTTTCTTGAACACCTAGAACATATTTGTAGTAAAAGTCTATTGGGTTTCTTATATAGGTTGTTAACGCTGATGGGGATAATCCATGAGCTCCTAATTTTTTTAACCTTACTACAATATCCTCATTCTTGTCTACTTGTAAGGGGCGGGCAATTAATTTAGGCACTCTTGCAGAGACAATATATTTTGCAAGCTTATGTTTTGGCCTTTTATCTATATCTAGCTGTAAGAGAAACCTGCTTTTTTCTCCCCCTCCAACTCCTTCATTTTCTGTGTTGTATAGCAAGTATACTTTTTTTGCTCTTTGGATCAATCTGTAAAAGTGATAAGTATATATTGCATCTTTCTCTTTATAAGTAGGTAAGTTATATGCGCTTTTTAGATCATAAGGAATAAAAGAATTCATACTTTTTCCTGCTGGTAAAACTCCTTCGTTTACAGAAGTTATAATCACTGTCTCAAAATCCAGACAACGTGATTCTAACATCCCCATAAGCTGTAATCCTCTAAAAGGCTCTCCAGCAAAATCCAATGTTTCTGTTGTTAAAATATCCTTGTACAAGGTATACAACGATCCTACAGTGGTCAGATATTGATATGTACTGTGAAGTGTAACTATTTTATTGAATACTAAATGAAAATGATAAACATACTCCAACTCTAACTCGTCTTTGTCTTTATCAAGATTATCTCTAAGTGTTATTAGTATCTTTTTACTGTTCTCTAGTGCAACCGCTACATTTTGCCATGATTCAAATAGTAGTTTAAGAATTTGTTTCTCTTTCTCTGCGACTCCTTCTTGTAATCTTTCTAGAGTAATGTAGACAATGTTTTCTTTTGATATGGTATTAATTAATCTTGTAGCTTCTAATCCCAATAATCGATATGCAGGCTGACTACTTAAAACCTCAATGATTAACTTATAATATAGCCCTTGTGGATTAGTTATTTTGTGAAGGGTAAATAATAACTCAAAAAATGCTGACAAAGGAACTTCTTTAAGCGGCAATCCCATTGTAATATTTAGAGAGTCTATTGTATCTGGTAAAGAGTTTAGCACTGGTTGCAATAACGTTTCATCTGCAAGTACTAATGCTGTTTTTTCTAATTTGGCTTTGGGTATGCTGGCAAGTATTTGCCCTATTGTTTTGGCCTGACCAATGTTTTTTGGTACTCCAATTAATGTTATATCTTTTTCTTGAGAAAAATTATTTTGTATCCACTGAAAGGGTTTTTCTTTATAATAACCCCATGTATCTCTATATGTTCTTAAAAATAATGATGCTTCATGATATGTCTTATCTATAAAAAACTGATCGGCATCCCAGTATATTTTTGCTATATCAGCTTCTAAAAGTCTTTGGAAAATAAGCTGCTCTGCATTGTTTAGCGCATTAAAACCTACTAGAATATGTTTTCTTTTTTCGGTTTTGATATACTCCTGAATATCTTCTGATGCTTTTCTATACAGTAATCCTTGGTATCCTATTCTTTTTGAAAGAAGCTTGTTTTTGAAATTATTATAATAATCTATCAGACTTTCCCAAAATTTGATATAATTATGAACCAATTCAGTTTTTTCTTTTTGCAAATACCAGTGATTCAAATCTTGTATACCTGATAAATATGTAAAAAAGCTTTTGTGATCTATACAGTACCTATCGATCTCATTAAAATCGTAGATTAATGTTTGAGCCCAATTACTGAAGGTTTCAAAATTTTCTTTTTCTTGTTCAGGGTGTGTTTCTAGATATGTATCGTAAAACTCGAATAATGTTTGCACATTATCAATTTGTTGAAGTCCTGATAATTGAACAATAAATTCTTCTATACTTAGAATTATTGGGGCAAAAAGAATTTCATCGGTATAAATTTCTAAAAGTTCTTTTTTAAGAAAAAGTCCTGCTCTTTTACTGGGCACAATAAAAATTAGATCACTAATTTTTTCTTTGCCACCTTGTAATTCTAGTAATACTTCTTTTAGAAAACTTTTCAAACGAATATGATTTTATATTGATATGATATATTTTCTAAAAATAAAAAACGTCCCGAAAAATTCGGGACGTTTTCAATATTTTATTATTTACAGAGGTGAGTTCTTATTTTACTAAGTTAATCTCTACACGTCTGTTTTCTGCTCTACCTTTTCTAGTTTTGTTAGAAACGATAGGTCTATCTTCACCATAACCAACAGCTGATAATCTAAACTGATCGATACCATTTTCTGTTAAGTAGTTCTTAACAGCATTTGCTCTTGAGTCAGATAATCTCTGGTTAAGTTTAGCACTTCCTACACTATCAGTATGACCTTCTACTGTAAATTTAGCATTAGGATACTCTTTTAAGATACCGATGATATCTCCAAGTACTTTATTTGATTGTGCTTTGATTGTAGATTTACCAGAATCAAACAAGATAGTTTTTGCATACTCATTAAGTGTCTTTTGTACCTCTTCAGTTACTTCAGGACAACCTTTGTTTGCAACAGTTCCTGCAACATCAGGACAGTTATCATCTTTGTCTATTACTCCGTCACCATCTTTATCTTGGTAAGGACATCCGTTGTTAGCAGCTGGTCCAGCTTCATTAGGACAACCATCTTTACCATCAGCGATTCCATCACCATCAGCATCAGGACATCCGTTAAGTGCAGCTAATCCAGCTTCAGTAGGACAATCATCTTTAGGATCTGGTACTCCATCACCATCTGTATCAGGACATCCGTTGAATTCAGCAGTACCTGCTGTATCAGGACAGTCATCTTTAGCATCAGTGATTCCGTCACCATCAGTATCAGGACATCCGTTGAATTCTTCTAAACCTGGTACTTCTGGACACTCATCATCTTTGTCATATACTCCATCACCATCTGTATCTTTACCTCCGAAAGCGAAAGTAAGTCCTGCAGAATGTTGGAAGTGAGTTGGAGGATAGTTTCCTGCTGGTGCAGCATCGTAATCTTCGAATACATGCTTATAAGTAGACTGAACATTAAATGCTAAATTTTCTGTCAACCAAAAGTTTAATCCAAGAGAACCGTTTAATGTTCCAGCTCCATTTTCATCAATCCAAGTGTATCCACCACCTACACCTAAGTAAGGGTCGAACCAACCTGATTTTAATACGTTTTTAAGGCTATAACTAATTGTACCATCTAAAGCATAGTAAGATAAGTCATCAACATCAACAGGAGTTCCGTCTTCAAGTTCTCCAAAATTTTCTATTTTGTTAACCGATCCTGCTGCTGTAAAAGTAAAACCATCTCCTATATATCTACCAACAGATAATTTGGAAACAGATGGAAGAATGTTCCAGTGGTCGCTAGCATTAAAAAATTCATCGAAAATTTCTCCCTGACTGGTAAGGTCTCCCCCAGTAGGAAAGATGTCAACGGCGTTAATGCCTATAGAAACCGCCCAAGGATTATTCTCATCTTGTGCATTCGCTGTACTAAGTCCTAGTACAAGTATCGAAGCCGCTAAAAATCTGCTAAGATGTTTCATATTCAATAATTTAATTTTTAAGTGTTAATTAGAGCAAATGTAATATGTTAAAAATAACTGTCAAAGATAAATCTAATAAATTTTTCTTAATAGACCAGTATATATCGCGTCTTTGAAGGGAATTGTAGTTTTAAATTACAGTTTTTAAGCCCCAGAAAAAGCAATAATTTTAGCCTTATAAAAGATAAATCACCCTATTTATCTTAATAATTATCATACAATTATAAGATAAAAATACCTTTTATCCTTAAATTTCTGCTAGTAATTATAAAATTGATAGTTTATTTATAAGTACTTAAGAGTAATCTCTTCATTAAAATAAATTAAAATCTTGTTCTTTACAACATATCCCATCTTCTCTAAAATTGATGCGTATTGTTCTATTTGATGGGTATGTGTATTATCATGAATACCCGTCTTGTAATCTATTATTGTAGTCAAATTATTAACATCCATTATTATTCTGTCAGGACGTACTAGTTTTCCATTATATATAATATCTCTTTCATTATATATAATGACATCTTCAGAAAAATACTGAGAAAGTTGGGGGTGATTCACAATATTACTGATTTCTTTATAAAGCAACTTTTTTTCAGAAATCGTAATTTCTCCTTTTTGATATGCCTCCTCAACAACCTTTTCTACATCTTTATATGTATGTACAGAAGCCATAAGATCATGCATCAAATTTCCTTTTTCTATTGCGCTTTGCTGAGAAGTATCCCACAATTTACCAGAATTGGTAATAATATGTACCTTATATTTTGCTGGAGTTGCTTCAAATTTTGAGAGCTTGATTACTCTTGGTTTATCCTCGACACTTGTTGTATGAGTACTATCAGGCTTATTTGGATCTCCAAAAACATATTCTGTAATATTAGAATCCCATCTTTCTATATGTTTTAAATATGAAATTAACTTTCCTGAAAAAGTATTGGGATTACTTTCTCCTCGAGAATTTAATTTCATGTTAGAAACTACATACAGCTGTTCTTTTGCTCTGGTAAGCACTACATATAATAGATTAAAAGCATCTAATTCTAATTGTGCTTGTCGATTTAAAACAATGTTTTGTGCATGCTCACCATACTCTACTATTCCTTTATTGTAATTAATAAACACTTCATCAAATCCTTTATAATTATCACTTTCTACAGGTAACCATGTTTTGGGTTCTATCTCTTCATAGATATCAATATTTGCATATGGATATATAACACAAGAAAACTCAAGTCCTTTAGCTTTATGTATTGTCATAATTTGTATGGCTTCTTCTGTTTCTGGGGCTACAATACTTAATGTATCTTTATGAGCAAGCCAATATGACAAAAATCCAGAAATCCCTTCTGTATGTCGTTGCGTAAAAGCAAAGATAATATCTAGAAAAAATTGTAAGTATGCAGAAGCAGTATTTGCCAGCGAAAAACTAGTTATAATATACTCTACAGCATCATATAATGGTTTTATTGCTAGATCAGCAAAATTAAATTGAACTCCTAAATCTTGTAATGCTGATGAAAATTCTTGTTTAGTACCTGACATCATCTTTTGCAAAAAAGAATGTTTCTCTGCGATTGAAAACTTATCTGTTAAAAAATGTAATACATTAATCTTTGATTGTAAATGGTCTGATTGTATATGCCATGTGAGTAGATTCACTATAAATACTACTTCTGGAGCATTATTAACCAATAAGGTTTCTGAAGAGATTATTGATATTCCTTTTTGAGTAAGAAAATCTGCTATAATAGCTCCTTCTTTTTGTTTACGCACAATAATACAAATATCATTATACGCATACTCTTTATTAGCCAACTCTAGTATAGTGTTATACACTCTTTCTGGGTACATCTCGTTTTCCTGAGATACATTTTTTGCTTCTATAAATGATACATTTACGTATCCATCTTTTTTTGAGTTTACTTCCTGTTTATTTCCTGATACGTATAATTCTTGATGTTTTGTATCACTAAAATCCTTTGACAAATAGGTAAATAAGTTGTTATTAAATGTAATAACTTCTTCATGGCTACGGTAGTTTCTAGGCAAATCTAGCACTTGCTTTTCTTGTACCGAAAAAGGGTTTTTGCCTGAAGACAGGTCAATTAATTGCTCTGCTTTTCCACCTCTCCAACGATATATCGCCTGTTTGGCATCTCCTACTATTGTAATTTTCCCTCTTTTTCCTGTTAGGGTTTCTGTAGAAACTGCATTATCAATAAGTGGTATCAGGTTGTTCCATTGTAGTTCTGATGTATCTTGAAATTCATCAATAAAATAATCTCTATAGCGCTCGCCTAAGCGCTCATATATAAAAGGGGCTGGTTGCCCTTGAATTGTTTTACTTATAATAGTATTAAACTCTGATATCAATAAAATTTTTCTTTCTTTTTTTATTGCTAACAGTTCTTTATTTATAGCATTCAATACAGAAAGTGGGGTTAGATTCTTGGCTATATTTTGAAAAAAACCTATTTCTACTAATCGTTCTTTTGTTGCTAGAAAACTTTCTTCAATAGTTGGTCTTATTGTATCTATTATTTCTTTTTTATAACTATCTAATTTTGCTCCGTAAAAAGAAGCTTCTTTTATATTTTGTTTCCAAGCTGCCTTGAAATCAATTTTCACATCACCTTCTGCCAATTTCAAAAAATGCTTAGGAATTGAACTACGGGTAAAATCTGTATACTCAATCTCTTGCTCTGTTATTAATTGTAAGGTGTTTTTTGATTCTGTGATAATCTCTTTTTTTCCACTTTCAATTTTTTGTTTCAAATATTGTTTGAGAGATTCAAAATCTTCAATTTGCTTGCCCGAAAGCTTATTGAGGTGCTCTCTATCATTTTCACTAAATAATAATCTGGCAACTTTATTTAGCTCTATGGTTATATCCCAACTTTTATCATCTTCTAGTTTGCTTATCGCAAAATCAATAATGAGCTTGGTTAGCTCTTCATCTAATCCTATTTTTGCAATAACTGCATCTACGGCTTCTTTGACTAATGAATCTGTATCCATCTCAATCTCAAAATTCATAGGAATACCTAGATCATGTGCAAATGTTCTTATTACTCTATGTGTAAATGTATCAATAGTCACCACATCAAATGCAGCATAATTATGAAGAATACTCCTAAGAATTCGTTTTGCCTTTTGTTTGAGATCCTGCTCGGTAATTTCTGTCTCTATACTTAACTCTTTCAACAGATCTTGATACTTAGTTGGTGTATCAGGTTTACTAATAGCAACCAGATTCTCTAAAATTCTGGTTTTCATTTCGGCAACTGCCTTATTTGTAAAGGTTATTGCCAAAATACTCCTATAGCTATCTTTAAATTCTCCTGTAAATAAGGCTATTAAGTATGCTTTGACTAAAGTATACGTTTTACCTGCTCCAGCAGCAGCATTATAAATCGTAAAAGCAGTGGTAGAACTCAATTCTTTTTTTTTGTCTAAAATACTAAATGCCGTCGTATTTATACTGAGTGTTTGTTTTTTTTAAATTTAATCAAACTCATTATTCAAACCTTTATTTATAACAGAATACTGTATTCTCTTGAGCACTAGATTCATTAATTAATTGGATAACTACTTCATCAAATAGGGTTGCATCCAACTGCTTTTCTTGAACAACTTTATTGTATAGTTCAAAAAAACATTGTGGTCTGTTGATGGTATTGATCAATTCTTTGTGATACCCATTATCATTAATTGTTTTTGCCATATAAAATCCAACTACATGCCCGTAAAAAGGCAGCGCTTTACTTACAGAATCCCAAGTGTACAACTTGTTTTTATTTTGCGCTATGGTTATTAGTTTTTCATTTAATTGAGAAGTACGTATTTTTCCTTTTGCAAATTCACTTCTTATAAATCCTAAGTATTCTGGTGAAGTAGTCTTTACTTTAAGATCCAAATATCCTTTATCTTTATCTATTAAATCTGCAATCCCTTCTTTTTGTGATTGGTACACTATTTTTTGAATAAGCTCTTTATTCTTATCAAGAGTCTTATTTTTTTCTTTGTCACTATTAATTTTATAGCTATCTAAAACATAATGATGTAATTCATGACCTAATGTTCCGCCTTTATCTATTTTATCAATAAAATATGAAAGCAATAAATCCATACACACCCCTGATTGATTTGCATGTGCATTTTCTCCGAATAAAATTATATTGATAATTGGTACTTTATAATTTTTATATTTCTCTGGCAAAAATTCATTAGCTTTATCAATCATAGCTTCATACACCTTTTGATCTCTCATCCAATTTATATGTTTTTTCAAATCTTCTCTTGATCGATCGGTTTCTTCAAGGTGTAAATAAATCGATTTCTGAAAAACATCTCCATATCTAAATATACTATCTTTTGTTTTTTTATTTTCAGGATAAAAACATATCGCTAATCTCTCTTTTATCATTTCAGGTGTGGTACCATTGGCAGATTCTATTACTTTATATCCTTGATGATTCAATAACTTATCCCACAAAACATCAGAAGGGTATTGACTATTTTTTAATGAATCTACTACCTCCCAATAGTCATAAACAGCTTCAAAATTAAAACGAGAAGCAGTATTCTTACTAACTCTAGTTTTTTTATCACCACAACCAACAGCAAATAACAAAATAGACAATAAGCATGTGTGTTTTATAAAATTCATCGTATATATATTAAAACTGAAGTTTGAATTTTCCCCTCAGTAAACATACAAAATTGACTGATTATAGTCTTAAACTATATAAAAAAATTAGCTATTTAATTAATTTATAACAATTATAAATTTTTATTCATCATTCTAATTGTTAAATTTGGTGTCATTTTTATTTTTTATTAATCAAAAACAGTCACGTATGTCATTTGAACTACCAAAATTAAACTACGCTTTTGATGCGTTAGAACCTCATATAGATGCTCGTACCATGGAAATTCATCATGATAAGCATCATGCTGGATACACCAATAAATTAAATGCTGCAATTAAAGGAACTGACCTTGAAGGTAAAACCATCGAAAATATCCTTATTAATCTTGATATGACGAATGGAGCTGTTAGAAATAACGGTGGAGGATATTATAATCACAGTCTGTTCTGGGAAGTAATGTCTCCAAACGGTGGCGGTAAGCCTTCTGGTGAGCTTGCTGATGCAATAAATGTAGCTTTTGGTTCTTTTGAGGCCTTCAAAGATGCTTTTTCTAAAGCAGCAGGAACTAGATTTGGTTCTGGATGGGCTTGGTTATGTGTTCATCAAGGAGGAAAAGTAGAGGTTTGCTCTACTCCTAACCAAGACAACCCAATAATGCCAGGAATTGGTTGCGGAGGAACTCCTATACTAGCATTAGACGTTTGGGAGCACGCATATTACCTAAATTATCAAAATCGTCGCCCAGATTATGTTTCCGCATTTTTTAACGTAATTGACTGGAACGAAGTTTCTAGCAGATACGCTCAAGGAAAATAACACTTGGTGTTTTAATAAAAAAGGAGTGATTAATTCTTGGAAGAATTAATCACTCCTTTTTTTATGCTTTACAATTGCATTATCATTAAGTCCTTTCTTTATATTAGTTATAAGTACACCAAACTATCTTATCAATAAAAGCAACCCCCTTTTGTAATACTAAAATAAGAGTCCCTAGAGTGCAGTTCAGATAAATACAAAGAGAATTTAATCTTGATTCGTGTATACTATAAAATAATAGTTATATGAGTATGAAGAATTACGAAATGCTATAAAATAAAAAAAGGTGGAAGATCCACCTTTTTTTGCCCCAAATCTACCATGAACTTAACCTACTTATGCTATGGCTCTGCTAATATAAAGCGTTATTTCATTGTGGAAAAATGTTTTAGATGAAAGGTCAAAATACTTGTTGAACTACACAATTTAACCTGTTTTAACAGCAAACATTTTCTTTTTTTAGTACGCTCTTTCGTCGTTCCCTTCAAAAAAGTTTATAAATGCCTTATTTACAACCCTATTACCTCCAGCAGTTGGGTAATCTCCAGTAAAATACCAATCTCCTAAATTCTTAGGGCACGCCTTATGAAGATTGTCTACTGTTTGATAAATAATCTTTACATCAGCATTAACAGACGTATCACTTAACAATTCTGAGATCTTATCACTTATTTCCTGATCAGAAAACCCATCATAGATTTCTTTTACAAAGTTTTGCACTTCAGAATCTTCAAGATTTTCCTGAGCTTTACATTTTTCGTAAACTTTCTCTACCAGATCATAATTACCATTTTCTTTTAAAAGCTCTAACGATGCCTGAAAAGCAATTAACCCTTCTAATCGTGCCATATCAATCCCATAGCAATCTGGATAACGAATCTGTGGAGCAGAAGAAACAATAACTATTTTTTTAGGCTTCAATCTATCTACCATTTTAATGATACTCTTTTTTAGTGTAGTTCCTCTAACAATACTATCATCAATTATTACTAGATTATCTTCTTCTTTTACTACTCCGTAAGTCACATCATATACGTGAGCTACCAAATCATCTCTACTACTATCTTCTGTAATAAAAGTACGAAGCTTGGCATCTTTGATTGCTATTTTTTCTGTTCTTAATCTATAAGAAAGAATCTGCGACAAACGCTCATCAGTAAGTGTTTCTTTTTCTGATAATATAGCCTCATTCTTTTGCTTATTCAGCTCATCTTGCGCTGCTTCTACCATACCATAAAAAGAGGTTTCTGCAGTATTAGGTATAAAAGAAAAGACTGTATTTACTGTATCATGATCAATTTCTTCTAGAACTTGAGGCATGATCAACTTTCCTAAACTTTTTCTTTCCTTATAAATTTCAGCATCACTACCTCTAGAAAAATAAATACGCTCAAAAGAACATGCTTTTCTCTCTAAAGGATCTATAATCTTACTTATAGATGTTTTTCCGTCTTTTTTTACAATGATTGCCTTTCCTGGATCCAGTTCAGAAACATCATCAAAATCGACATTAAATACTGTTTGTATTACAGGTCTTTCTGATGCCACAACAACTACTTCATCATCTTTGTAGTAGTATGCTGGTCTTATTCCTGCAGGGTCTCTCAAAACAAAAGCGTCGCCATGCCCAAGCATTCCTGCCATTGCATATCCCCCATCCCAATCTCTTGATGATTTCTTAAGGATTTTAGCAACATTTAGTCTTTCTGCTATTTGCGGAGAAGCTTCGTTCTTATTAAATCCTTCTTTCTTTAACTTCTTATATAACTTAGCCACTTCTGAATCTAGAAAATGACCTATCTTTTCCATTACAGTTACAGTATCTACTTTATCTTTTGGATGTTGCCCTAATCTTACCAAATTATTAAATAAGACATCATTATTGGTCATATTAAAGTTACCTGCAACAATAAGGTTACGATGCATCCAGTTATTTTGTCTTAAAAAAGGATGAACACTCTCTACACTGTTTTTACCAAATGTACCATAACGCACATGCCCAAGAAGTACTTCTCCTATATAAGGAATGTTTTTTTTCTGTTCTGCTACGTCATCTGCATATTCAGGGTGATCAACCAATTCTTTATTAATTCTATCATTGATCTGAGAAAAAATATCTTGTATTGGTTGCGGTTCGCTTGATCGCACTCTACTTATATACCTTTCACCAGGAGCTGTATCCAGCTTAATACTAGCGAATCCAGCACCATCTTGACCACGATTATGCTGTTTTTCCATCATTAGATACATTTTATTTACTCCATAAAATGCACTCCCGTATTTCTCTTTATAATACTCTAACGGTTTTAATAATCTGATAAATGCTATACCGCATTCGTGTTTTAACGCATCACTCATTGTATTCCAAAAATTCTAAACTGTTGTTGTGTTAGGTAAACCATAATTAAAAAAGCCCCAAACAATTGCGCTTTAGGGCCTATATTTATTTCAAGATAGTTCTATCTCGAATTGTGTCAAATCCTTAAACTGCTTAAGCCGTTTTTGAACTTCGTCTCGTTTTAAGTCCTCCATTCTTTCTGTACCAAATTTTTCTACACAAAAAGATGCTAAATTAGATCCATGAATAATGGCTTTCTTCATGTTATCAAATGATATATCATTTGTTTTTGTCAGGTATCCTGAAAAACCACCTGCAAAAGTATCCCCGGCTCCCGTAGGATCAAAAACTTCTTCTAGTGGTAATGCAGGAGCAAAGAAAATCTGTTCTTTATGAAATAAGAGCGCTCCATGTTCTCCTTTTTTTATTACTACATATTTTGGCCCCATCTTTTCGATAGCTCTAGCTGCTTTTACCAAAGAGTATTCTCCGCTCAATTGCCTAGCCTCTTCATCATTAATAGTAATGACATCTACTTTAGCAATTACTTTAAGAAGGTCTTCTAGAAAAGCATCTTCCATCCAAAAATTCATTGTATCTAATATAGCTAGTTTTGGTTTGGTTGTAAGTTGCTCCAAAACACCAAGCTGTACTAGTGGATTTAGATTTCCTAACATCACTATATCGGCATCTTTATAACTATCTGGTACCATTGGATTAAAATCAGCAAGTACATTAAGTTGAGTGTCTAATGTATCTCTTGAGTTCAAGTCATTATGATATCTACCACTCCAAAAAAATGTTTTTCCTCCTTTTACGACTTCTACTGCAGAAGTGTCGATGTTTTTCTCCTGAAGTTTTGAAAGATAATCTGTTGGAAAATCTTCTCCTACTACAGAAACAATCGCAGAAGAAATGTTGAAATTAGAGGCTGAAAGTGCAATATAAGGTGCTGCTCCACCTAATATTTTATCAGTTTTACCAAATGGGGTTTCTATTGCATCAAAGGCAATAGAACCTACAATAAGTAATTTGCTCATAAACTAGCGTTATTTTTTTTGCAAATATACGTTTTAGTTTTAAGTAGTAAAGACCGTTTGATGCAAACTTACCTTCAAAATCAGTAGATATTTTTCTTAGCTTTTTCTTAGATAAATAGTATCACTTTTAAATCATTCTATTAAATAAAGATATTATATCTCTCTTTAAATATTCCACCTTCAAACACTCTTGATCAGTTAGGTTATTCGACAACGAGTCAATCTTGAGCAAAAAGCATAGACTTCAAAAGGGTTTTCTGCATTTTTATCACAAAATCAACAATAGCAAATCACTAACCAAAACATATTAAATAATACAAAAATGTTAAAATTTACGTAAAAAAATTAAATAAATCTTAAAATATTTATAAAAAATAAACGTTATTTGAAATAACTCAAACTTATACTAATTATGAAAAAACTAAATTTAGCTAAACTAGCTTTAGTTACGTTATTCTCGATTTTATTATTCAACTGTGAGAAGAATTCTGACGATGTTATCGAAACAAATCAGGATACAGCTGCAAAAAGCGCTCATGTTTGTATCGAAAAATGGGATGCCAATCAATCAAAAGCTGCAAGTCTTAAATCAAAGCAGTGGGAGCCTGGACAAACAATTCGTGTTAAATTTTTAAATGGAAATAGTTATGTACAATCCAAAGTACGACAATATGCCGTAGAATGGGAAAACCATGCGAATCTAAAATTTGAATGGGTATCTTCAACCAGTAGTGCCAATATCAAAATTGGTTTTAAAGAAGGTCAATTTGCAGATGATGGGGGGTCTTGGTCATATTTAGGAACAGATTCTAATAACCATGCTCATAGTATGCATTTTGGATGGTTTAATAACAATACTTCTGACACAGAGTTTAGAAGAACTACTATTCATGAATTTGGTCATGCGCTTGGTTTGATTCATGAACATCAAAATCCTGTTGCTGGAATTAACTGGGATAAAGAAGCTGTCTATGCGTATTATGCAGGACCACCTAATAACTGGAGTAGAGCACAGGTAGATAATAATCTATTCAGACGTTATGAAAAAAATATTTCTAATTACAGTGTGTATGATCCAAAATCTATCATGCATTACCCTATTCCTGCAGAGCACACTATAGATGGTG
This sequence comes from Aquimarina sp. I32.4, assembly GCF_002924285.1. Taxonomy (NCBI): domain Bacteria; kingdom Pseudomonadati; phylum Bacteroidota; class Flavobacteriia; order Flavobacteriales; family Flavobacteriaceae; genus Aquimarina; species Aquimarina sp. I32.4. Next base: position 32,807 of record NZ_PGUB01000050.1, read on the forward strand.
TTGCTGTAGGAAGCAATTCTCAATTATCTGCAACAGATAAATCTTTTATCGCCTCTATATATCCTGGTAGCACTACTGGTGGTGGTAACTGTGATGGTGTATCTGAATACAATGGTAATGTTTCCTATTCTGTTGGAGATAAGGTAACATATCAAGGTAGTTTATACCAAAGAACAGCCAGTGGATGGAATAACCTTGGTGCATGTGATAGTACTCCTAATAACGATATTTGTAGTGGTGTAGCTGCATATAATGGTAATGCTTCTTATTCTGTTGGGGATAAAGTAACATATCAAGGTAATTTATATCAAAAAACAGCTAGTGGATGGAATAATCTTGGAGCATGTGGTAACTAAAAAACGGTAATCACGTATCAATTATTTGATACTCTAGATTAATAAATTATTTTTAAAGAAATGCTCCAGATAAACACTGGAGCATTTTTTATAAATTCACTTTTCTAGAACTTCTTTGTTTTATTTAAGTTGCAACTTCTCCAATAACTGCTCTATATTTTCTTTTGATTTTTTACTTACAAGATAACATTACTAACAATTGTAAGTATAGTATTCTTTGATAGCATAAAAAACAAGGGTTTTTTTTGAACATTTATTTCTCATAATAGTATAAAAACTAAACATCTCAAAAAATTCAGCTCTTAGTTCCTTAATTATTTATTGTCTTAACAACAATTTTTTTTCTTCCTAATCACCAATCACTCTTTAAAAATAAATTTATCTATTTTGAACGGTGATGGTTTATCTCTTTTGAAAGTATAACTTTATTATTGCCGTCCATAATTTTTAATCTATAATTTCCCTCTGGCAACTCTAATTCTATAGTGTTATCTTTTACAGAAAGGATTTTGTTTTTTATAGGGATGCTGTTATTTTTTAATTTTAAATATTCTTTTTCAAGAAAAACCGATACTAATACGTCTTCATTTTTATATGTTTTGAGTGTTTTTTCTTCAGAAGAAAATAAAAAAACTGTATTTTCTTTGTACACCTTTTTTAAATTTGGTTTGATTGTATTGATAAGGAAATAATCAACTCCTGAATTTATCAACTCCGATTGATTGAAATATTTTGATTCCAAAAGAATTGTATCGGCATTCGTATTTGCAATTATTTCGACTTGATCAATAGTAAGAGGGTTAATTCCTGATAACTCTTTAAAATATCCTGCCATCATTTTCTTTACAGGGTTATATTCGAGAATATGATCAATGCCAGCATACACGAATATTTTTGCATCGGGATCCTTATCAATTATTTTTATTAAATTCTCAGCTTGTGCTTTCTCACGATTATTAGATACATCATCATCATAACCAACTATATGATATCCTAACGCTAGAGCTTTTCTGATAAAAATCCCAAAATAAGGTTCTCTTGTATAATATCCTGTGCTCTTAGCAGGGATTCCCCTCTCATTAAGAATGCTATCTTGATCTTTATTTACCGCTTCGATAGCCAAATAATTAAAACCATTTTCTTTAAGTATAGGTAATAGACTATGTGCAAATATTCTATGATTAGGACTCCAATGGTTTTCATTCAGCATTACTACTTTTTTATGCTTTGATACATTTTTTATTTGTGGTAGAACTCCTTTTTTGTTAGGATGATTTGATATAGTAGCTAAAACATCCTCGGTAATTTTTTTAAGGTTTTGGGTTCTTTTGGAATCATATTTTTTAATTAGTTCTTGATACCTCTTATTGCTTGTATCATTAGACAAGATAGTTGTGTATAACTGAAAATTTAGCCATTGATTTCGTTGTTTTGTATTAATTGGTGCTTGATCTAACTTGTTTAACAGGTATAGAAAATTATTTTCATACCGATACGTATTAAATATATCAATAAGTTGAACTTGATCTTCAATATTAGAATTAAATTTAAATGATTTTATGATTTTATCTCCATCTCTCAACATCGTTAGGTTTGATTTATGAGATCCAATTGCACTTATATATAGTTTGATTTCTTTTCCTTTGGTACTTTTTTTGTAAATTACTTTCTGATCCTTAATGTCATTAAGGAGTAGAGTGTCTGTGGATTTTTTTATTTTTTTATTTTCCCGATATGTTATAATTACCTCATATTTGGGATCTTTTGCTCTTCCATAAAGGATTATATTTTTTTTTATTGAATGGTTATTTTTAAGAAATTTTGTGTGAATTTCTTTTTCGCCTATTGTATAAAAATTAATATCCCCAAAAAACCGACCACTTATCTTTAAAAAATTATTATAGTATACAACTCCATTATGATAATTATGTTTTCTGTACATTTTTGATGAAGAACAACCTGAAGAAATACTAAATAGAACTATACTGCTGAAAAAGAATATCAATTTAAGCATTCCATTTTTTTGTTTTAGGGTCATATTTACAAGGTGTTAAGTGATAATACTGATTACTTTTTGAATCAAAAATTGGAATACGATTATCAGGACATGCATACCTAAATTCACAACTATTACAGATTTCTACTTGATCTTTTGTAACTTTCCACAATGAGGTGATATCTGAAGACGTAATTATTTTTTGTAAATAATCATTTTTTAGGTCTCCATAGCTTTCAGAATCTTCATATGAACGTTTTACAAAACCATCATTATCTATGTATATTCTTCTATTAAAGTACAGGTTATATTTTTTTGCTTCAATAAAAGAGGGTGTATTAACAACTAAGTCCTAAATATTATTAATCCTTTTACATAGTATATCTCCTAATTGCTTTTTTGAATATATTATTTTTTCTTGATTATCGTTGTTAGAAGCTTGATAAAAAATTGACTGAATCAATCTTGGATACATCTCCATTAAATCAATAATTTGTTTTGACTCGATTTTTCTATAAGGAGAGATGATTACAATTCCTTTTAATTTAGATAGTTTAGCCCCCAATAAGTTCGGAGTGTTCTTTTAAATTTCAAACTAATACATTTGAGATATGAAATACAAGAAATGGACTTTAGACCAGAAGTTAGAAATACTAGCTACTTCGGAAGAGATTGGTATCGTAGAAGCTTGTCGTAAGTATGGAGTTAGCACTGGCACTTTTTATAGTTGGAGAAAGAAGTTTGACCATCAGGGAGAGGCTGGTTTAAAAGTTACTTATGAC